>JALTEO010000029.1 GCA_027073875.1 Bacteroidales bacterium | reverse complement strand
TTGGTGGAGGCAATATAGACGAGGAAACAGAAAAAATCCTGACAGGTTTAGGGTTTTTACCCAACGATTTTCAGCGGAAATGTAACGAATTTAGCGGTGGATGGCGAATGCGGATTGAATTGGCAAAAATCCTTTTGCAAAAACCTAATTTGTTGCTTTTAGATGAACCTACCAATCATTTGGATATTGAATCAATTCAGTGGTTAGAAGATTATTTAAAGAATTTTCAGGGAGCAGTGTTAGTGGTATCGCACGATAAGGCATTTTTAGACAATATAACTAATCGCACCATTGAGATAAGTCTCGGGAAAATTTATGATTACAAATTACCTTATTCCCGTTTTTTGGAACAACGGCAAGAGCAACGAAAACAACAGATGGCGGCTTATCTTAATCAGCAAAAAATGATTGAGAAAACGGAAGATTTTATAGAACGGTTTCGTTACAAAGCAACCAAAGCGGTGCAAGTACAGTCCAAAATTAAACAGTTGAAAAAGCTGGAACGGATTGAGGTAGAAGCAACCGATATTTCAAATATCAATATTAAATTTCCTCCCTGTCCACACTCGGGGAAAATAGTGTTGGAGGTAAAGAATTTGACCAAAAAATTTGATGACAACCTTGTATTAGACAATATTGATTTTGTCTTGGAGAAAGGAGAGAAAGTGGCTTTTGTCGGCAAAAACGGTGAAGGTAAAACAACGCTATCACGAATTCTGGTTGGCAATCTTGATTACACCGGAGAAGTAAAAATAGGACATCAGGTAAAAATTGGTTACTTTGCTCAGAATCAAGACGAAATATTGGACGAAAGTAAGACTGTTTTCCAAACTCTTGATGATATTGCCATAGGAGACATCCGCACAAAAATCCGTGATATTTTGGGTGCTTTTCTTTTTCCCGGCGACGATGTTGACAAAAAAGTAAAAGTGCTTTCCGGCGGTGAACGCTCACGACTGGCAATTGCTAAATTGCTGTTAGAACCTGTCAATCTGTTGGTATTGGACGAGCCGACTAATCATTTAGACATTCACTCCAAAGAAATACTGAAACAGGCATTACAGCAATATGACGGAAGTTTTATCTTGGTATCGCACGACCGTGATTTTCTACACGGACTGACTGAAAAACTCTACGAATTCAGAAATCATGGCATTAAAGAGTATGTGGGCGATGTTTACGACTTCCTGCAATCGCGAAAGATGGAACACCTAAACGAACTGAATGCGAAAAAAACTGTAACGAGAGGCAATACATCTCAACAACCTTCAACCAATAAACTGAACTTTGAACAACGCAAACAGCGAGAACGGGAAATCAGAAAACTGAAAAATAAAATCAAAAAAACCGAAACCGAAATAGAACAGTTAGAAACGGTATTGGCAGAAATAACCAATTCAATGGCTAAACCCGAAAACGCAACAAATCAAGAAATTTTCAACACATTTCAAGAAAACAAAATAGCGTTGGAAAAACTTATGACCAATTGGGAAAAACTACATACGGAATTGGAAAATATGGAACTTTAACTCGTTTATTTATGCCAAGGGCATTCCTTTCTAAATAGTGCATAGTGCCGTAGTTCATAGTTTGTAGTGTAATAATTTTGTGCCAAAGACATTCCTGCAAGATAATTGATAATTCCGAGACCTTTGCAAAACCCAAAGAAAGCTGTTATCCTATGTTTGCCGTCATTCCGAACTTGCCTGTCCTCGAAATGTTTTCGGGAGTTCGGAATCTACCGATGATGTGTAGATTATAGATTCTGTCCAAAGCTCCGAAGGAATCCCTTTGGGAGACTCCCTGGGAGAAATAAATCCAGAATGACAAAATCAGAAGTTTTGCAAAGGTCTCGATTTATATTTTAATTCCTACTACGGTAATATCATCAATTTGTTCATAATCTCCTTTCCATTTGTTGAATGTTTTCTCCAAAATCTTTTTTTGTTCCGCCATTGTTAATTGACAATTATCAATTAATAATTGCTTAAATGGTTGGTATTTGAATTTTTTGCCTTTTTCTCCCCCAAATTGGTCGGCGTAACCATCTGAGAATAAATAAATTTGGTCTGAATCATCAAGTTGAACTTCAGTCGTATTAAATGGATTCATTTTGAAGTAGATAGCAATTGGCATTTTGTCAGGACGGAGTTCGTAAAGTTTAAAAGTTGAAAGTTCATCAAGTTCAAATTCTTTAACTGGCTGTTCTTTTTTACTTTTCACTTTTAACTTTTCACTTTTAACTATATATAGCGGGTTATTGGCTCCGGCAAATTGCAGGGTTTTTGTTTTATGGTTAATTGTAACCAGCGACATATCCATACCGTCTTTTTGTTCTTCTTGTACACCTTTTTGATGCAGGGCTGTAATTATCTCTGTTCGTAACCGGTTAAGAATTGTTCCGGGATGAGTAATACCTTCTTTAGAAACTATTTCCCGCAAAAATGAAACGCCCAAAATACTCATAAAAGCACCGGGTACACCGTGTCCTGTGCAGTCGGCAACAGCAATAACGGTATAGTCCGCAAAATGTGTCCACCAAAAGAAATCGCCGCTGACTACATCCTTGGGTTTGAAAAATATAAAATAATCTGACAGTGACGCATCAACAATTTGATTTTGCGGAAGCATAGCAGTTTGAATTCGTTGTGCATAAGCAATACTGCTTGTCAGTTCTTCTTTTTGAAGTGCAATTTTATCATTTTTGCGGGCAAGCAATTCGTTGGCTTTCCGCCGTTCAATATTTCGTCTAATAATAATAAAAACCAAGAATAACACCAATAATAATCCACCAAGTAACGAAAAAATGATAATTTGTTGTGTTTTTTGTTTTGCTGCCGACAACTTATTTTTATTATTTAATAACTCTATTTCTTGCTCTTTCTTTTTGGTTTCGTATTTTGTTTGAAGCTCTTCTATATCTTTTTGTTTTTGTGCATTTAACAATGAATCTTGAATTTGTGTCTGTAATTTATAATACCGGTATGCCTCCGGAATATTTCCCATCAATTCTGATGTTTCCGAAAGCTTCCCGTTAAGATCACTTATGTCTTGATCAGAATGAAGTTCATCTGCAATTTTTAAAGCATCTTTATAAAAAGATTGTGCCTCAAAATAACGATTTCTTTTTTTATAAATATCACCCAATAGTCCTTTTGTATAAATCATGGATGCCTTGTCTTTTAGTTCTTCATTAATTTCATTTGCTTGAAGAATATATTGCAATGCTTTGTTCAAATGACCAAGTTCCATATGCAGTTCCCCTAAATTTGAGAGGGTAAGAGATGTTTGTCGTTTATCATTAATTTCTTTCCAAATTTGCAATGCTTTATTGAAGTAAATAAAACATTTATCAGTTTTATGTTTAAAATAATAAACGATGCCAATGTTATTATATAACAACCCTATTTTGGATGTTGCTTTCTGTTTTATTCTTATTTTCAACGCTTTATTATAGTACTCAAGTGCTCTATCATAGTCACCTATCGTATAATAAATAATACCAATATTATTTAGCGACAATCCTTCACCATCTAAATTCTTTATGTTTTCAGAAATTTCCAACGCTTTCATAAGAAAATCCAATGATTTCTTGTATTTCCCAAAATTTTTGTACAAAATACCCAGATTATTATATGTTTGTGCAATACTTGCCGAATCATTATTTTCTTGGGCTATTGCCAGTGATTTTCTATAAAATTCCTCCGCTTTTGTTATATTTCCTGTTAACATATAGTCGCTTGCCAGTGAATTGTAAATACCATCCATATAATAATCCAGATGTTTTTTGGTGGCAATATCTAATGCTTTACGGACATAATAAAAAGAACTATCGGTATTAATATTCCGGTATGCTAATTCTAACATCAGGCAGTTATGAACAATAACCGTATCGTATGGACTTTTCAGGAATTGCTTTAAACTGTCGATATGGTGACTAGTTTGTGCAAAAATCGTTGTGACACTGAAAAAAAGGAAAAAATATAAGAGAATAAATCGTTTCATAAGTTGTCATAAAAGTAATAAAAAATTTAAAAACACATATTGTCCTAAAAATTAAAAAAAATTGTTATTTATCTTCATTAATCAAGATGAAACCCTTTATTTTGCAAAACATAAAAATATTGGTCCCGTAGTTCAATGGATAGAATGGCGGTCTCCGGAACCGTTGATACAGGTTCGATTCCTGTCGGGATCATTTTTCTTTTTTCCTCCCATTTCGTTTTAAATCATACAGATATGTTGTGAAATAGATTTTCCTTTCGGATTTTTTGTTTTACTTTTACACGCAGAAAAAATTTTTAACTAAAAAAATACAATTATGAAAGTATCCGTTATTGGTGCAGGCAATGTAGGTGCAACCTGTGCAAATGTATTGGCACAAAAAGAAGTTGCCAATGAGATTGTTCTTTTGGACATTAAAGAAAATTTGGCAGAAGGTAAAGCACTTGATATGTGGGAAACTTCCCCTATTTGGCCTTTTGGTTCACGCGTTAAAGGTGTTACTAATGATTATTCTGCTACAAAAGATTCTGATGTCGTAGTTATTACATCGGGTTTACCACGGAAACCGGGAATGAGCCGTGACGATCTTATTTCTACAAACGCAGGTATTGTAAAATCTGTCACCGAAAATGTCGTAAAACATTCTCCTAACACTATCATTATCATTGTTTCCAATCCTCTGGATGTAATGTCTTATGCCGCCTATTTGGAATCAAAATTCCCTGCTAACCGCGTATTCGGTCAAGCCGGAGTATTGGATACTGCCCGCTATCGTGCATTCTTAGCTGAGGAACTGGATGTAAATCCAAAAGATATTCAAGCATTATTGATGGGTGGACATGGAGACACAATGGTTCCGTTGCCACGATATACAACTGTTGCCGGTATTCCCGTAACACAAATGATTGACAAAGAAAAATTAGATGCTATTATTGAAAGAACCAAAAAAGGTGGTGGAGAAATTGTTAATTTACTTGGTACTTCTGCATGGTATGCTCCCGGTGCTGCTGCTGCTCAAATGGTTGAATCCGTCGTACGCGACCAAAAACGCATCTTCCCATGTTGTGCTATGCTCAATGGTGAATACGGCTTAAAAGACCTTTATATCGGTGTTCCCGTAAAATTAGGTAAAAACGGTATCGAAGAAATTATTGAAGTGGAACTGAACAGCGAAGAAAGAGCTTTTCTTGACCATTCTGCCGGAGCTGTAAAAGAAGTAATGGGCGTACTTGACAGTATGGCATTATTTTAAAAAATAGTTTCTTTTTTTGAAATTTATAGGCCACCTTTCGGGGTGGCTTTTTTGTATTATACCGAACTACTAACAAATTATTCAATAGTCTTTGTTAATAATATTGTTTATTAGCTGTTCGAGTATTAACAAAACCAATCATCAAAATATTTCATTTTGATAACGGTTTTGTATTACTTTTGTTTGAAATAAAAAAGACCTTTGTAAAACAAAAAAAGCTGTCATTATATGTTTTCCGTCATTCCGAACTTGTTTCGGAATCTGTTTATTAGCGGTTCGATAATAAGATTCTGCGTTCAGAATGACAAAATCAGAAGCTTTACAAAGGTCTCATAAATTGGCTTTTTATGACTAAAATCCGCTTCGGTTTTTCGACTTGTCCCAATGACACTTTTATTTTTGATGCCCTCTACAACAAAAAAATTGACCGGCAGGGACTGGACTTTGAATTTATTCTTGCCGATGTAGAAGAGCTCAACGGTTTGGCTCTTACCGGAAATATAGAAGTTACTAAAATCAGTTATCACAGTTACGGACTGGTGGCAAATGATTATATTTTGTCGAATTACGGTAGTGCTTTGGGGAAGAATAATGGACCATTATTGATTGCTCGTCAGGAATTTCCTCTGTCAGAATTAGATAAAATGACTGTTGCCATTCCGGGAAAACACACTACGGCAAATCTATTGCTCTCCATTGGTTTCCCGCAAATTACCAGAAAAAAAACAATGTTATTTTCCGATATAGAACAAGCCGTATTAGATGGCGAAGTTGATGCCGGACTAATTATCCACGAATCGCGGTTTACCTACGAGGCAAAAGGACTCCGGAAAATCGTTGACCTCGGCAAATGGTGGGAATCGCAATGGCAGAAACCATTACCTCTCGGCGGGATTTGTGCACAACGGAAATTGGAAAAATCAGTTTTAATAAAAATAAACACATTGATTGGCGAAAGTGTAGCGTATGCTTTTGACCATCCCGATGATACAATGCCTTTCGTGCGGCAATATGCACAAGAAATGAATCCCGAAGTAATGAAAAAGCATATTGAGCTGTATGTAAACAATTATACGCGTGAAATTGGTGTCGCTGGAAAAGATTCCGTACAATTTTTATTTCGTAAAGCCGCAGAAATGAATATCTTTGACCCGGTAAACAAACCGCTTTTTATCCAATGATTGTCATAACAGGAGCCGCAGGATTTATCGGTAGTGTGTTAGCTGCCAAACTCAATCGTGAAAAATTTTACGATTTAGTGTTAGTAGATGATTTTACTAAAACCGAGAAACAAAAAAACTATCAAAACAAACAGTTTTCCGAAAAAGTTGACCGCAAGCATTTCTTTGATTGGGTAGATAAAAATCATCGCTTTATTGAATTTGTGTTTCACATTGGTGCCCGCACCGACACCACGGAATCTGACAAAACTGTTTTTGACGAGTTGAATCTGGAATATTCCAAAAAGGTTTGGAAAAAATGCGTAGAATATGGTTTGCCATTGGTGTATGCCTCCTCTGCCGCTACCTATGGCGATGGAAGAAAGGGCTATGACGACGACGAACAGTTGGCATTTGAGTTACAGCCGCTAAATCCTTACGGTGAGTCGAAAAACGAGTTTGATAAGTGGGCATTGCAACAGCAAAAAAAACCTTATTTCTGGGCAGGACTGAAATTTTTTAATGTCTATGGTCCCAACGAATATCACAAAGGACGGATGGCATCGGTCATTTTTCATTCGTTTAATCAGATTCGTGAAACCGGCAAAGTAAAATTGTTTCGCTCACATCGTCCGGACTTTGAAGATGGTAAACAACTCCGTGATTTTGTGTATGTTAAAGATGTTACCGAAGTGCTTTACTTCTTAATGCACCATCGCAAAGATTCGGGTATTTACAATCTGGGAACGGGAACTGCCCGCAGTTTTTGGGATTTGGCTGCCGGCACTTTTTCGGCAATGGACAAAAAACCAAATATTGAGTTTATAGATATGCCCGAAGATATCCGTGACAAATACCAGTATTTTACGGAAGCTACGATGACCAAATTACGAAAAATAGGTTATGCTAAACCGTTTTACTCACTGGAAGATGGTATTGCCGATTATGTGAAAAATTATTTAATGGCAGGAAAATATGAATAATTCGCTATCGCAAAAGAAAATTTCCGTTGCCGGATTCGTAGGAGCCATATTATTTCTGATATTACAAGGATGTCAGTCACCAAATTATCAATTCCACGAAGGTTTTGCCGAAGGAACTTCTTTTCACATTTATTATCAATCGGATACAAACTACAATAAAGCCATTGACTCATTGCTCAATCATTTTGAAGACATATTATCTACTTACCGTAAAAATTCATTGATTTCAAAAGTCAATTCTGTCGAAAAAGATTCTTTCCGCATCAATGATTCCCTGTTTGTCAATATGTTCAGAACGGCAAAAAAAGTATATGAGCAAACCGGCGGTGCATTTGATATTACAGTAGCTCCTTTGGTAAATGCGTATGGTTTTGGTTTTACCGATACGATGCAAGTAGATTCTATGTTGATTGACAGCTTATTGCAATATGTCGGGATGAACAAAATACAGCTTTCGGGCAACTGGCTGATTAAAGATAATCCACATATCCAATTAGACGGTAATGCCATTGCCAAAGGACAATCGGTAGATTATTTGTGTCATTTTTTTGAAAGCAAGGGATTGAAAAATTATATGGTAGAAATCGGTGGTGAAGTACGGGGCAAAGGAATAAACGCTCACGGCAAACCGTGGCAAATAGGCATTGATCAACCCATTGACAACAGTGACGAAACACAGAGAAATTTACAAGGCGTTGTCGGAATTACAAATAAAGCTATTGCCACTTCGGGTAATTATCGCCGGTTTTATTACAAAAACGGACTCCGTTATTCGCACACTATTAATCCTAAAACGGGTTATCCCGTTAATCACACTTTGCTGAGTGCTTCTGTCATGGCAGACAACTGTATGATTGCCGATGCTTATGCTACTTCTTTTATGGTAATGGGATTAGAGAAAACCAAAACATTTTTAAAAAATCATCCGGAAATAGCCGTTTATCTGATTTACGGAAAAGAAAACGGAAAATATCAGGTTTTTGCCACCAAGGGGTTTGTTGTGCAGCCAATGGAGAATTAACCCCAGAAATTCACGGAATTTTCTACTATTAACCTGAGTTCGACATAATAAATGAATCACAGAGAGCAAATAGGGATTAAGATTTTGAAAAGGAATCTTGCAGTCATAACGGGTTATTACAAAAGATTTCTTTTTAAAAGATTTTTTCTATTTGCTTTCCCTATAGGGCTTTATGATATTTCCCTTATACTTCATCATATCTTTTTACATTATCCCGATAGTGCATCAAAAATATGACTCGTCTAAGAAAAATATCAAAAAGCTGTGAGTATTTCTTATATCGAATTCAGGTTATTAAGAAATACCAACAAATTTGGAATTTTACAAAACCCCGGATTTGGGTATTTCTAAATCGGGATTTCCCGCTTTGCCCCCCTTTATTCATTGCACATTTATACAATTCATTACATCCTTGTATGAATAAAGCGGGTTAATTACTCATCTTTCTGTCACCACACAGCTTGTTCCTTTTGGAGTTGCATCGTGTAACTTTTATTTTCCCCATCATTACGAGCGTTAGCAAAGTAATACCGATTACACTTTCAAGAGTCCAAACATTAAAAATTGGTTTGGACGATTTTGTAATAAGAATTGATATAATTTTGTTCTTTATTGGTTGAGATTCTTCGCATTGATCAGAAAGACAGTTTTTTGGCTTTGTAAAAAACTTTTAATATATAATTTAGATTAATACGACTCAATAATTTGCACAAAATCTTCAGCTTTTAGAGCAGCACCGCCAATAAGACCGCCATCAATGTCCGGTTGCGAAAATAATTCTTTGGCATTAGACGGTTTACAACTTCCGCCATAGAGAATGGAAACAGAATCGGCAAGTGCATCATCAAATTTTTCGCTAAGCAAATTACGGATAAATGCGTGAATCTCCTGTGCTTGCTCAGGTGTTGCTGTTTTGCCTGTGCCTATTGCCCATACCGGCTCATAGGCAATTATAATATGTTGCATTTGGTCAGACGAAAGCTTCAAGATAGTTTCCGACAGTTGTGTTTTGATGACATCAAAATATTGTCCGGCTTCGCGTTCTTCCAATTTTTCGCCACAGCAAAAAACGACATCTAAATTATTTGCCAGTGCCAAATCTACTTTTTGAGCTAATATTTCATTTGTCTCGCCATAATACGCCCGCCGTTCCGAGTGTCCGATAATAATGTAGCCCACGCCTGTGGAAGCAATCATTTCGGCAGACACCTCACCGGTAAACGCTCCTTTCGGTTGGTTAGCAATATTCTGACTGCCAACACCTATTTTTTCAGCATTCACAACATCTGCCACACTGTGAATAAACGGAAAAGGCGGGAATAAAAGAACAGTAACATCGTCCACATTTTTCTTGGAATCAGCCAAACGAGTATCAATTTCGGAAGCCAACAAAATGGCACTTTCGAGAGTAGTATTCATTTTCCAGTTGCCGGCAACAATTTTTTTACGCATTTTTCTAAGTTTTTATAATTGCAAAATTAATCATCTCAGCATATCTTTTGCAAAATTTCAACGATTTTTTAAATCTCTCCTGTATCAAATCAAGTAAGTTATGCCGCATACAGTTTTACCCGCGGATCTAAAAAAGTGTAAATGATATCTACCAAAATATTAATAACCACAAAAATAATGGCAATGGTCAACACCACGCCGATAACTAACGGCAAATCGTAATTATTTAACGAATCGACAACCACATAACCCAGTCCTTTCCACCCGAAAATATATTCTACAAACACGACACCTACCATCAATGAAGCAAACCACCCTGAAATAGCGGTAATAACCGGATTCAGTGCATTTTTAATGCCGTGTCTCCAAAGTACCTTTTTTTCGGATAGTCCCTTTGCCCGTGCCGTGCGGATATAATCCTGCGACAAGACTTCCAAAAGTGAGTTGCGAGTCAGTTGAATAAAAACTGCCAATGGACGAATTGCCAAAGTAAGAGCCGGTAATATTAAATTTTGTAACGCCAGATATTTACCATTGCCCATAGCATCTATCTCATAAAGATTTCCGGTAAGATTGAGTCCTGTATAATTTCCCAGTAAATAGGCAAAAATCCACCCGATAAGAATAGCAGCAAAGAATGATGGCAACGACATTCCCAACGAACTGATTAACAAAATAATACGGTCGGCAGGTTTATCTTTCTTCATGGCAGAAATCACGCCAAGGAAAATACCGATAACGGCAGCAATAAAAATAGCCGTAAACGCCAAGATAAAAGTATTTGGAAAGGTTTCAGCAATAATAAGCGACACTTCTTTTTTGCTCTGATATGAGCGCCGCAAATACGGATATTTTAAAACAACTGTTGTTTTTCCTATCGCAAATAATTTTGCAAAATGCCGGTATTTGCTTTTGTCCAAAAAGAAATAACTGTCGGCATCTCGGTTATTGTGAACAGAAATCGGCGATAAATCGTTCAAATAATTAACATATTGTTTCCATAGCGGTTGGTTTAAACCCAAATCTTTTTTTACCATTTCTATGGATGCCGAATCGGTGTGCTGACCTAAAATCATGCGTGTAGGGTCGCCGGGAATGACATTAAACAAAAAGAAAATCAACGATACCACGCCCCAAAGGATTAAAACTGCATAGCCGATTTTTTTTATCAGATAATTAATCATGATTTATTTCCATTCCAACGAATCAATTAAAACCGTTAAATCCTGACGAATAAATGCAATTACGGGAGCCAGTGAGTCATAGTTGGGTTCTACATCGAAATAAAGTGATGCCCGTAAAAAATGTCGTGTACTGTCGGTAACATAAAACTGTTCATTAGAGGCGGCATTTCCCTTAATATCAAATAGTAAGCCGTAAACATTGTGAATGGAATCGGTAAATAGCTGTTCATCAATGGCACTGGCTTTTATGGTATGTTTGTAAACAAATTCTTGGGAGTCGTCAATCAATTTTCCCAGACTTGTATTTTTCCCTATAGATTTATAGGAAAAATGTAGGACTGCTTTAAATTTTGGATACGAGATATTTATCCAGTCAGAGTCTTTGTTGAGAATAGTACATTTGGCATATTTAGAATACGGAAATTTATAAGGGAAAATGGTATCCAGCATTTGATACTGATGCGGTGGCAAGTCAATACGATAATAACTCCGGGGCTTAGGCACATAATTCTCAGAGCAACCGGAAAGCCAGATAATTGCTATCATCCCAAAAAATATTGGTAATAAGACAATTTTCGATTTATTATTTTTTATCATTTTTTTAAGTCCGGAATTATTATCAACACAAAAATACGCTTTTTTGTTGTCTTGCGATACAATAACTGATTTTTAATACAGATTAATCCGGGAAATTCAGGGTGTTTTCTATCCCGAACTTTCCTACTCTTTCGTCATTCCGAAACTGTTTGTCCTCGAAACTTTGTTTCGGGATTTCGGAATCTGCTTATTAAAAAGATGCTGTCCAAAGCTCCGAAGGAATCCTTTTGGGAGACTCCTTCGGAGAAACAAGTTCAGAATGAACAAAATCAGAAGTTTTGCAAAGGTCTCATTTTTTTAGGGCAGATTGCTACACCCATCGCATACTTACATTATGTAAAGAATTGGTTTACTGTTTAACAATTTTTCCGGTTTGGTAAGTTTTTTCCTTATCGGCAATTTGGTAGAAATAAATACCCTGCGGCAGTGATGAAACAGATATTTGATTTTCCTGTGGCACCAAGGGTTTATCAAGCACTTGCCTGCCTTTCATATCCAGCAAAACAAACCGTGCACGGGTGCGGCTGTTCAGCCCGTTTTGAACGAACAAAACATCTTTGGCAGGGTTGGGATAGACCAATGCCACCTGCTCTTGTATATCGATGCCATGTGACCAAAGCATTGTACCAAGAGAATCAAATTTTACAATATATTCACCACCTACTTGAATTTGATAACCATTATCGTTTTTAATGTAACTAATCCATCCCAAAATGATACAACCGTTATCGGAAGTGGTTTTAATATAAAGCGGATGATGGTAACGGTCAAAATGTAAATACCGTACAAAATCAATATTTAAATTGGTGTCCAAACGGGCAAGAATAAAAGAATCGGTATCATCCGGTGCTCCATGATATCCTGTATTTCCGGTAAAATAAAAATATTTGGAATTAGGAATATAGGCAAGGTTTTCATATTCTCCGGGATATGCTAATCCGCCAATAAAATGATGGTTTAACACATTATTGTTGTTGTCTAAAAGATAAATTCCCATCAAATAGTGAGGTTCTGAGGAATTTTCATCTGTACAACTATAAATCTTTTTATGATTACTTAATAAAATTAAACTATTTTGGTATTGACTCATTTTACTGTAACCTTGATTGTAATTATCAAGTGAATCAATGGTATCTATTTGTAAATCATAATCAATATAAGCAAAAAGAGTATCGTGGGGTACCATGAGTGTTGCAACATAATAGCTGTCAATGGCATCATATTTAAAATGATTGGCAAAAAACGGAAAACTTGTAAACTTTAAAGAATCGAGATTAGCATCTGTTTTATAAATAAAAGTTTCAGGAATGTAATTAGGTTCTGGA
>JALTEO010000028.1 GCA_027073875.1 Bacteroidales bacterium | reverse complement strand
CAGCACACAATCACCTTTTCCAATCGTTGATCCCTTTATTCAATTCACTTCCAAAATTCTTGTAAAAATAATTTAATGATTGTTAAAAAAAAATTGGTGGGCTATCAAAATAATGTTAATTTTGCTTCTTGAAATGGAAGAACAATTTTTTCACTTTTTAAAACTAATAAAAGAAAAAACTGAACGGTTAATTACCAAACTTGATAATCAAAATAAAGAAATTCTCAGACTAACAGAGGAAAATAAAACATTAAAAGAAGAGTTAAATAAACAGAAAGAAATAAATGAACAACTAAAACAAGAAAAACGAGAACAAGAATATAGTCAATTTGTAAGCAATAAAGATAAAAAACAAAAAAAGGAAATTGAAGAAAATATAGATAATGTTATACGGGTTATTGATAAAACAATAATGCTGTTAAATAAGTAGAAATGGATAACCAACTCAACATATCAGTAAAACTAAACGGTAAAAAATTCGATTTAACCATTGCAAATGATGAAAAGACTGAGATGCTTTACCGTCAAGCCGCAGATATGTATAACGAAGCTATTCAAAATTATAAATTTAAACAATACGAAGGGATTTCGGAAAAAGAAATACTCTCAATGGTTGCCTATAACTTTGCACTAAAATATTTGCAAATAAAAGATATGGGATTAGACCAACAAGAAGATATTCTGTTAGCCCTTCAGGATATTAATCAATCGTTAGACGCTTATTTAGAGTAAGTTCTTTAAAATATTTAACAATACAGCCCGTATTCATTCTTAAGTCTGGGGGAAAATCAACAGTAACTACATTGTGGTGATCTCATTTTGCGTAAGACAGGCCTCATCCTTCGGGATTCACTTTTAGTGGACAGTGGAAGTAAGAAACAAAGTGGTAACTGCAGAAATGTTTTTTTAGGGTTTTTCCACCCTTTTAAGAATAATACGGGTTTTTTTATTCACCAAAATCAAATATATTATGGAAATAATGAATATCGTTTTATATGTCGTATCGTTTCTGGCAGGAGCAGGAGTCTCTTATTTTATTTGGGACAAAGCACTTGGTTCTAAAGCAAAGAAGATTATTGACGAAGCTAAAAATGAAGCAGAAGTAATAAAAAAAGATAAAATTCTGCAAGCAAAAGAGAAATTCCTGCAACTAAAAGCAGAACACGAAAAATATATCAACGAGAGAAACAGTAAATTACAAAGTGCTGAACAAAAATTAAGAAATAAAGAGGCACACTTTTCTTCCATCAAAGAAGAACTTGGCAAAAAAGAACGGGAGTTAGCCATTATCCGCTCCAACTTAGATAATCAGTTGGACTTAGTTGAAAAGAAAATGGAAAACTTAGAAAAGCTCAACAAGAAAAAAATTGATCAACTGGAAACCATCGCTTCCCTATCTGCCGAAGATGCCAAACAAGAACTGATTGAAGCCGTAAAAGCCGAAGCCAAAACAGAAGCTGCTGCTTACATCAACGACATTATGGATGAGGCAAAAATGAATGCCACTAAAGAAAGTAAGAAAATCGTCATTCAAAGCATCCAACGCATTGCTACAGAAGCCGCTATAGAAAATTCATTAACGGTTTTCCATATTGACAACGACGAAATCAAAGGACGCATCATCGGTCGTGAAGGTCGCAATATCAGGGCATTAGAGTCCCTTACCGGTGTAGAACTAATAGTGGACGACACGCCGGAAGCCATTGTATTATCGGCATTTGACCCCATTCGTCGCGAAATTGCCAGATTATCGTTGCATAAACTGGTTACAGACGGACGAATACATCCTGCCCGCATTGAAGAAGTAGTGATGAAAACCGAGAAGCAACTGGAAGAAGAAATTTTGGAAATCGGAAAACGGACAGCAATTGACTTGGGCATTCATGGATTACATCCTGATATTCTACGATTAATCGGTAAGATGAAATACCGTTCTTCATACGGACAAAACTTACTGCAACATTCTCGTGAGACAGCCAACCTATGTGCCTCAATGGCATCTGACCTTGGTCTGAATGCAAAGCTAGCCAAACGAGCCGGTTTACTCCACGACATCGGGAAAGTAATGGACGATTCATCAGAACTCCCACATGCTATTGCCGGCATGAAGTTTTTGGAAAAACACAATGAAAATCCACAAGTAATCAATGCTGTAGGTGCACACCACGATGAAGTAGAAATGAATTCTCTGATTGCTCCGATTGTTCAGGTTTGTGATGCTATCTCAGGTGCCCGTCCGGGTGCACGGCGAGAAGTTACCGAAGCTTATATCAAGCGACTTAAAGACCTCGAAGAATTGGCACTTGCCTACCCGGGTGTCGTTAAAACCTATGCCATTCAGGCAGGTAGGGAATTACGGGTTATCGTTGGTAGTGATTCAGTAACCGATTCGGATACAGACTCTTTGGCACGAGATATTGCTAAAAAGATTCAAGAAGAAATGACCTACCCGGGACAAATCAAAGTCACCGTCATTCGCGAAAAAAGAGCTGTTAACTACGCAAAATAATACAATATGGATTTTTCAAAATTTGATAAAAAAGATACTCGTTCCGGTTTTGGCGAAGGTCTTTTTGAAGCCGGACAACAAAACGAAAATATTGTTGCTATGTGTGCCGACCTCACAGGGTCACTTAAAATGGATAAATTTGCCAAATCGTTTCCCGACCGTTTCTTTCAGGCAGGCATTGCCGAAGCCAACATGATAGGCGTTGCTGCCGGAATGACTATCGGCGGAAAAATTCCTTTCGTTGGCACATTTGCCAATTTTGCTACGGGCAGGGTTTACGATCAAATTCGCCAGTCGGTAGCTTATTCCAATAAAAATGTAAAAATCTGTGCCTCACATGCCGGACTGACACTGGGAGAAGACGGTGCCACACACCAAATTTTGGAAGACATCGGACTAATGAAGATGTTGCCGAATATGACGGTTATCAATACGGCAGATTTTAACCAAACGAAAGCCGCCACACTGGCAATTGCTCAATACGAAGGACCTGTTTATCTGCGTTTCGGTCGTCCGAAAATTCCTAATTTTACCGCCCCCGACCAAAAATTTGAGATTGGTAAAGCCGTTTCGTTCAAAACAGGAAAAGATGTAACTATTTTTGCTACCGGACACATGCTTTGGAAAGCAATGGAAGCTGCAGATATTCTGGCAGAAAAAAATATTGATGTAGAAATAATAAATATCCATACCATTAAACCTTTGGACGAAAAAGCAGTCTTACAATCAGCAGCAAAAACTAAATGCGTGGTGACAGCTGAAGAACATATGGTAGCCGGTGGACTGGGCGAAAGCATTGCAGGACTTTTGAGTCGCGAAATACCCATCCCTATCGAAATGGTTGCCGTAAATGACACTTTCGGCGAAAGCGGAACACCCGATGAGCTAATGAAAAAATATCATATTGACACACCCGACATTGTTTCTGCTGCCGAAAAGGTTATCAGTAGAAAATAAATGACAGAAGTTTCAAACGAGAAAATACTTACACTTTTTAAAACGCCCGGACAAAAAGAAAAGGGCTTTTCGTTACTGGTCAAAAAATACGAAAAACAAATCTATTGGCATGTACGCCACATGGTTGTTGTCCACGAAGATACCGATGATTTAGTACAGGATATTTTCTTAAAAATATGGAAAAATCTGAAAAAATTTAAGGGTAACTCCGACTTATACACATGGATTTACAGGATTGCCACTAACGAAACTCTTTCGTATATCAACAAAAAAAAGAAAAAATATTTTTCATCTATTGAAGAAAACTTCGAATCACTTTCGGCTACACCTACACATACAGATTCCATATCGGGAGAAGAAATTGAAAAACATTTGCAGAATGCCATGAATACGCTGCCACCACAACAACGAACCGTCTTTGAACTAAAATATTTTCAGGAAATGAAATACGAAGATATGGCTAAAGTTCTAAAAGTAACCACAGGAGCACTCAAAGCATCGTATCATCACGCCGTAAAAAAAATTAAAGATAATGTTCAAATTGAATTAAACCTTAATAATGAATAATAGTCTAACAAATTGAAAAATGAAACATTAATGATTGATTTAAAACATACAAGGAGGTCATTATAATTCATTGAATATGAATA
>JALTEO010000027.1 GCA_027073875.1 Bacteroidales bacterium | reverse complement strand
ATTTACAGATAATAAGATAGTAATCAATAAAAAGCTGATAATTGAATAACACACTGGCTACAATAAACAATAAAAAGTGTTTTTACTTATATGACTCGTTTACAAGCTTATAGATAACTTTAGTCCCATAAAATCCTTTTAGGATTTTGTTAATTTCGACGGTAAAAAGAATTAGCAAGAACTATTGTTGAAGACCATCAAAAAGATTCGAGATCTTTGCAAGACAGTTTACTTATACCAAACCGCTGTCAAGATGATTATTTAGAAAATGAATTATTTTGATAACAGTTTGGCATTATAACCAGTTATGTGTTAAAATTTTTGTAAACACTGTAACTCTTTTATTTTAATGATGTTAAAGAAATAACAAATATATGTTGAGATTATTCGTATTGCTCGAAAAGATAGCCTTATCTTTTCGGTTTCTGTGTGGAATCTGTTACTTTGGGCTTTTTTATTTCTTTACTGGTAACAACTCTCCCTGTAATAGTTAATACAATAGGTGAATTCTTGGCATTGGAAATTACTGTAACTGTCTTATGAAATCGCCCTAAGTTGTGTGTATTATATTTTACGGTAATCATACCTGTTTTTTTCTTCTTGATTGGTGTTTTAGGCCATACGGGAATGGTACATCCGCAAGATGAATGTACTTTTGTCAAAATTAACGGTGATTTTCCTGTATTTTTAAAAATAAATTTGCAGGTAGCATTTGAACCGTAGGCAATGGCACCAAAATCATATTCCGTTTTTTGAAAAGTAATCTCAGGGGCTTTTTTATTGGTTTTTTTGTCTTGTGCCAACGATGTGGAGGCAATTAATACAATGCTTAACAGTGTAATGATAAACGATTTCATCTTGATATTATTAAATTCAGTTGCTAAGGTAAGATGAATATTTAAGATGATTAATGTTTTTTGAAATTCTTTTAGAAGTACCCTTTAGGCGTTCAAAGAAAAATAGAAAAAAATTACCGTTTCATTAATATTATTCCAAAATCTTTGTATTTTTATCAAACGAATTTTAACGGATAATTTTATTGTATGCAGACCCAAAAACAAGTATTAAAACAGCTTCAGAAATTGTCACCACAACAAATCCAGATGATTAAGTTGTTGGAGATTCCTGCTCTGGAAATGGAACAACGGATAAAAAAAGAGCTGGAGATTAATGAAGCACTGGAAGAAGGCAAAGAAGAAGAGCCACAGACAGAACAGGAAGAGCCGGAAAAAGAGGAAGAAAGTAAAGATGATGAATTTGATTTTGAAGATTATCTGAATAGTGAAGATGATATTCCCGAATACCGTTTACATACACCACGGGACAAGAATGAAGAGATTCGTGAGATGCCTATTGCCGTAGGACATTCTTTTAAGGAAGACTTGGAAACACAATTGCAAGTAAATTTTAAATTGTCTGACCGTCAGGCAATCATTGCTCATTATATTGTTGGAAACCTTGATGACGACGGCTATCTGCGGCGAGAAATATCACAGATTACCGACGATTTGGCTTTTAAGCAAGGCGTAACGGTAACAGACGAGGAAGTTGAGAAAACACTAAGATTTGTTCAACAACTAGACCCACCCGGGATTGGTGCCAGAAACTTACAAGAATGTTTATTATTGCAACTAAAGGCAAAAAAACAGACACATGAGATACAATTAGCCAAGTTAATTGTAGAAAAATATTTTGAAGAACTGAGTAAAAAACACTACGCCAAAATTCAGAAAAAAGCAGATATCTCACTCAATGACTTAAAAGTGGCAATAAAAGTTATTGAAGGATTGAATCCAAAACCGGGACTTGGATTAAATGAAGTTGCCGGAAAAAATTTCAATGTGATTGTTCCTGATTTTATTTTAAATATTACGGAGGATCAGGAAATAGAAATACAGCTGAACGATAAATACCGGTCGGACCTCCGGGTTAGTAATACTTATCAATCTATGCTAAGGGATTTTAGTCATAAAAAAGACAATCTGACAAAAAAGGACAAAGAGACTATCAGCTATGTAAAACAAAAAATTGATTCTGCCCGGTGGTTTATTGATGCACTTAATCAGCGACAGGTTACGCTGCTGAAAACGATGAAAGCCATTGCCGATTACCAAAAAGATTTCTTCTTGACGGAAGATGAAAAGCAGATGAAACCAATGATTCTGAAAGATATTGCGGAAATTACCAATTTGGATATGTCCACTATCTCGCGGGTGGTAAACAGTAAATATGTGGAAACACCATTTGGTATCTTTTTGCTCAAACATTTTTTCTCCGAGAAAATGAAAAACAGTCAGGGCGAAGATGTCTCTACCACCAGAATTAAAGAAATCTTGAAAGAGATTGTTGATAAAGAAGATAAATCAAAACCTTATACTGACGAAGAATTAGCTGCCGTATTGAAAAATCACGGGCTTAATGTTGCCCGCCGGACAGTTGCCAAATATCGTGAACAACTTGGCATTCCGGTAGGACGGCTGCGGAAAGAGATTTAACCTATTTTTTATGTAAACTATAATAAATATTTTACACCTATAATGTTTGGTTTTATATTTTGATTCCTATTACTGTTACATCGTCAACTTGTTCATTTTTGCCCTTCCATTCATTAAATGTTTTCTCCAAGACTATTTTTTGTTCTGTCATTGTTAATTGATAATTGTTCATTATCAATTGTTTAAATGATTTGTATTTGAATTTTTTGCTTTTTGGTCCACCAAACTGGTCGGCAAAACCATCGGAAAACAAGTAAATTTGTTCACCTTTTTGCATTTGTATTTTGTGGTTTGTAAATTTATCCATTCGTTCGTAAATAGCGATGGGCATATTGTCAGGTTTTATTTCGTAAAGACCATAATCATTGTTCGTCATTGCCAAAACTAAACCGTCATTACGAGCCGAAGGCGTGGCAATCTGTTCATTTTTGATAGAGATTTCTCCCTCGCTATGCTCGGTCGAAATGACGGTTTTATTAGAGAGATTGCTACGCTCACTCTGTTCGCTCGCAATGACGGGTTTAATTATGTAAAGTGGGTTATTGGCTCCGGAGAATTGCACTATGTTGGTTTCGTGGTCTATGGAAATAATTGCCATATCCATACCGTCTTTTTGCTCGCCGGATTTACCTTTTTGTTTTAGTGCCCTAACGATTTCTTTCCGTAGTTTACGCAAAATTACGCCCGTGTGTGTAATATATTCCTTTTGTACTATCTCTCGCAAGAATGAAGTCCCGAGCATACTCATAAATGCTCCGGGAACACCATGTCCCGTACAATCAGCAACAGTAATTATCGTATGGTTTTCGATATGTGTCCACCAATAAAAATCACCGGAAACAACATCTTTTGGTTTGAAAAACACAAAATAATCAGACAAATATTCCTTCATAATTTTATCATCGGGCAAAATAGACATTTGTATGCGTTGGGCATAATCAATACTTTGCTCAATATCACGGGTTTTCTCTTCTAATATCTTTTTTTGTGACATTACCATATCCCGTTGAGATTCTATTTCGTCTCGCTGAGTAGATATCTCTGCAATTAGCTGATTTAGTTCTTTGTTTTTTTCTTCTATTTCGTTATGACTTTTTTCAAATTGCTCTTTAAATATTTGAATAGTAATAACAATACCAAGAAACACGAAAAAGAAACTTATTATCAAATCGGAAATCCTATCAAAAGGAGTACCATAATCATAAATTTTAAGTTTCCCATAGAACTCCATTAAATACAGTACAAAAGCTTCGACAATAAAAAATATTAAAAATAAAGTTGTTTTTTTTCTATCCAAAAGTGAGGCCGTAAAAGCACCGTAAAGAAAAAGATAATAGACCATTCCACCCCTTGATCCTGCATTACCAATCCACATCAAAGGAATATAAAATACCAACGCAACGGAAAGACCAATAATAACAGCGATTAATCTTTTGTTTCGGAATCGTGAAATATAATATAAATAGAGCAAAACCACTCCCATAAACATAGAAGCGTAGATAGTTGTATCCGGTAATTCTAACATCATATTTCCAATGGTTGCCTGAACACCAAAAAGAACACTTAGGAATAAAACAGTATTAGAGATTCTATGTATTAAAGAGAAGTTTTCTTTATCTCCGGTGATATAAGTTAGAAT
>JALTEO010000026.1 GCA_027073875.1 Bacteroidales bacterium | reverse complement strand
GAAATACAATTATAAAAACTTAGAAAATAGTTTTTCAGACACCTTTATTTTACCACAAAAAACCGCATCACTTTTAAAAAATATCAATTCCCCGAAAGAAGAAGATATTCAAATCATTTTCAACGAAAAGAATATTTTTATTCAAATTGAAGACTTCCAGTTGATAGCCCAGTTAATAGAAGGAAAATTTCCTAATTATCAAGCCGTAATTCCGGAATCTAACAACAAGAAATTAACTGTTGACCGTTTAGATTTTCAGAATGCCCTTCGTCGTGTTTCCGTATTTGCCAACAGCTCTACTAACCTTGTCAAGCTATCTATTAACAATGAAAAAGTAGTTATTGAAGGAAAAGACCTTGATTTTTCTATTTCAGGAAGTGAAACACTCAATGCTCAGTTTGAAGGCGACCCCATAGAAATTGGATTCAAATCTACTTTTCTGATTGAAATGCTTAACAATTTGGATTCAAAAGAAGTAGTTATGGAATTAACGGAATCGTCAAGAGCAGTTATCTTATACCCTAATGAATACGAAGACGAAAACGAAAGAATCTTAATGTTATTAATGCCTATGATGGCAAACTAAGGGATTTTCTTTTCGCCTAAACTGAAGTTGCCAAAAGAATCTACTACCCATCTGCGAATTTAAGATGGTCTAAGATTTGAAAAAATAATAATTATTATACTTTTGCACGGAGTTTTTCGTTTCCATTTGAAAGTTTTCCCGAATGATAAAAAGATTTTTGCTGCTTCTCTTCACTTTACTGTGTTCAATCACTATTTTCTCTCAAAATAATACAGCAATACTATACGGGAAAATTACAGATGCAAAAAATCAACCATTGGAATTGGTAAACATTATTGTTTTAAACGAAAGAACCGGCACAACAACTAACAACAAAGGCATCTTTAAACTCAAAGTTCCTGCCAACAAAAGTATTACCATCCAATATTCAATTTTAGGATTTCAAACTGTCAAAAAAAAATATTTCCTAAAACCCGAAACTTCCACTAACATTAAAATAAAATTACAGGAAACAACCAAGACACTTAATGAAGTATCTGTTTCTGATATTCACCAACGGAATAATAATCTGGTACGCATCAATCCCAAATTAATACAAACAATTCCTTCGCCCGATGCAGGTATCGAATCCATTATTAAAACGCTACCCGGTGTTCATTCTAATAATGAGTTATCATCACAATATTCGGTACGCGGTGGTAATTACGATGAGAATTTAGTTTATGTTAATGATATTGAGGTGTATCGTCCGTTTTTGGTTCGTTCGGGGCAACAGGAAGGACTCAGTTTCATCAACTCCGATATGGTTGGTTCCATTCTTTTCTCTGCCGGTGGTTTCGATGCTAAATACGGCGATAAAATGTCATCGGTGCTGGATATCAAATATAAAAAACCTTACAAATTCGGCGGTAGTTTTTATGGTTCATTGATGGGTGGCGGAGCTCATCTCGAAGGATCTACTGCCAACTCTTTGTTTACCTATAATGTGGGATTACGCTACAAAACAAACAGTTATATTCTCGGTAGTTTGGATACAAAAGGCGATTATAAACCTAATTTTTTTGATTATCAAGGATTTTTCTCCTATGAATTTTCGGACAAAGTGTCACTTAATATGTTGACTAATATTTCACAAAATAACTATTTTTTTATTCCGCAAACCCGCGAAACTTCTTTTGGAACCGTAAACGAAGCCCTGAAACTTAAAATTTATTTTGACGGACAAGAGCTGGACCGTTTTACCAGTGGGACAGAAGCATTATCTCTGATAATCAAACCTAAATCTAATCTGAAACTTAGTTTTATCTCGTCTACATTTCAGTCGTACGAACGCGAGAATTACGACATTATGGGACAGTATTTTTTAAACGAACTGGACAAAGACCTCGGTTCCGATAATCTGGGTGATAGCTTAATGAATATTGGTGTCGGCACTTTTCTCAACCACGCACGAAATAATTTAGATGCTAACATCTACAACTTCTATCACAAAGGTAGATTAAAGACTGATAAACAGCTATTTGAATGGGGGGCTAAATGGCAATACGAAGCCATCAGCAACCAAATTAGCGAATGGCAAATGATGGATTCCGCCGGATATTCTCTTCCCTATTCCGATACCATTGTCAACTTATATTATGTCCTCAAATCTAAAAACAATGTTATATCAAACAGAATTTCCGGCTATATTCAAGATACTTACAACAACTCATTTAATAAATTTAACCTTAAATTAATCGGTGGCATCCGGTCACAATACTGGACATTCAACAATCAAACCGTAATAAGTCCACGCGGTGCCATTATTGTCAGTCCGTTTTGGAAACGCGATATTCAATTTCGCTTTTCGTCGGGCTACTACTACCAAATGCCGTTTTTCAAAGAGATGCTAATGATGAACGGAGAAATAAACCACAATATCAAAGCACAACGGTCTATTCATTTTGTTTTCGGCACCGACTACAATATCAGCATTTGGGAACGCCCGTTTAAAATCCTGACCGAAGCGTATTACAAAAAACTGGATTTTCTCATTCCTTATCAGGTGGATAATGTACGAATCCGTTACTACGGCACCAACAACAGCAAAGGATATATTACAGGTATTGACTTCAAAATAAACGGTGAATTTGTCCCGGGCACAGAATCGTGGGCAAGTATTTCGCTAATGCAGGCAAAAGAAGATATTTTGGACGATTCCTATGTTGACACCAACGGCACAACGGTCTATCCGGGTTATATTCCCCGACCGACGGATCAATTTCTTAATTTCGCATTGTTTTTCCAAGACTACTTGCCAAGTATGCCGTCACTTAAAATGCATCTAACCTTATTTTATGGTACCGGATTACCTTTCGGACCTCCAAACCAACCGAAATATAAAGCTGTTTACCGGCTTCCATCCTATCAACGCGTAGATATTGGTTTCTCGCAAGTTATCAAATCGGAAGGCAAAACTTTGGAAAAATTTCGCTGGCTCAACGCTTTTAAGTCACTGTGGATTAGCTTGGAAGTATTTAATCTGCTTGGTGTCAATAATACCATCTCCTACACTTGGATAACAGACATCCACAGCAAACAATACGGCGTGCCGAATTATCTAACATCAAGACGACTTAATATAAAGTTGGTGGGAAATTTTTAAATGATGGTAGTTTTTCAGAAATATTAATTATCTTTGAGCTGTTAATATCACAAGAATGATTTCAGTTGTTATTTGTACATATAATCGAGAAAAATTCTTACCCGAAGCTCTTGAAAGTCTATCGAAACAAACTGCAAACAGGCAGGATTTCGAAATTGTAATTGTAAATAATAATTCAACAGACCAAACGGAACCCATTAGTCAAAATTTCATTAAACAGCATCCTGAATTAAATATTGTCTATACTATTGAACCCAACCAAGGTTTATCTTATGCAAGAAATAAAGGTATAGCTACAGCAAAAGGTGATATTATTGCTTTTATAGATGACGATGCAATTGCCCGTAACGATTATGTTGAACAATTGCAGGGACATTTTGACAATTATCCCGAATACGGTGCCCTTGGTGGAAAAGTTATTCCCATATATGGTGAAGGAGAAGCCGAACCTCCATGGATGTCAAAATATATTCAAGGTGTTGTTTCAAAAGTAGATTACGGAAATGAAACCAAGCCTTTTACGAAAAAATACCCTGCCGGATGTAATATGGCATTTCGAAAAAGTGTTTTTAAGAAATACGGTACTTTTAATACCGATTTGGTTTATCGTAGTGACGATAAATATATTTTTCATATGATGAAAAGCCACGGTGTTAAAGTTCTTTATGTGCCTGAAGTTTTTGTAAATCATCATATTGACGCTTACCGTATTCAACCTGAATTTATTGATAAAATCAGCCGATCTATCGGAGCAAGTGAGCGATTGCGTCTTTCAACCGAGCCCATGTACAAAACAGTTTTAAAATTCATCGAATATTTATATAAATTTACAGGGGCAATTGCTCTGTATTTTATGTTTCTTTTTAAAGGGCAAGAACCAAAAGGACGCTATTGTGTTAAAGTAATGAGGCATACGATTACCGGTTTTTTTAACGCAAAGGAATTTGCACAATTATAGCTATGACACTCTCAAATATTTTAAAATCAAAATTTCAAA
>JALTEO010000025.1 GCA_027073875.1 Bacteroidales bacterium | reverse complement strand
ACTTTTATCTAACTTATTTTCGACAATAAATTGGAACATATCGTATATTTTCCGAAAATCAAAATCGGAATTAGAAACGAAATGACCTTCTACAAATTTCATCCGGTGTCCGAGAAAAACTCCAATAAATTTGGGTGGTATTTTCAAATCTTTTGAAATATCTTCTATCAACGGGAATAAATTCTTACTAAAGATATAAGCATAAGTATCTTCCGGAATATCCCATTTTTTCATTTGCTTGTACCTGTCAATTACATCTGTCGGCAAATTTTTCTCTAACGACTCAATATACTTGTCTTCCAACGGAATAGGTGCAGAATCCGTATCAGGATACATTCTGTCGGCACCGGGTAAAACGCGTTCAAATACGGTCGTGCCATCTTCAAATGACTTGCGTGTTTCCTGAGGCACACCGTCAAAAGCCATTTGACAGCGTTCTTCAATCGTTTCCAGTGCGGTAGGAATATCATCGTCCACAG
Source organism: Bacteroidales bacterium (assembly GCA_027073875.1). Lineage (GTDB taxonomy): Bacteria > Bacteroidota > Bacteroidia > Bacteroidales > JALTDM01 > JALTEO01. The sequence continues at coordinate 3,706 of JALTEO010000025.1, read as the reverse complement.
CCCAAAACAAAATTTGTCCGTCATTATCGCCGCTTTTCAGTTGTTCACGAACAGCATACCATAGTTTTGCCGGCAATGGTTTATCTATTTGTTCGGAATGATACATATTCGGGCGTTCCAAACAAGCAATCACTTTAAGACGGTCACTTATTTCATCGGCAAAGACTTTACCCGGCTGAGTAAAATGCGATAATAACTCACCAAAATCAGGTAAGTTAACCGCCATCAAGCGATATTTGTTTTTTTTCAGGAACGAAACAAAATCTTTTGTCAACGGTAAGTTCACAGGATTAATTTTTTTGGAAGTCATCTTCCACTTTTTAGTATCCTTTACCCGTTTTTTCAATTCATCGCGAACCCGTAACAATGCCCACTGACGGAAAACCTCGTTATGTGTTAGCTCGGGAATCCATTTTGTATGAGCTACACCTTTTATCTCTATGCGAGTACCACCGGTACAACTTACATTTACATCTTGCCGTCCTGCTCCCATTCCGGTACGAACCAATCCGGTACTTCTGTTTAAAAAACGGATATAGTCGCATGCCTCTCTCACCTCATCGGGATTTACCATATCAGGATAAGTCACCGTTTCAATCAGAGGCATTCCCAAACGGTCGGTTTTATATATTCTGGTATGTCCAATGTCCGAAATTTCACGACAGGAATCTTCCTCAATGCTTAATTGTATCAACCTGACTTTTTTGTGTTTTAGATAAATTTCGCCTTCCACACCCAAAATTGCTGTCCGCTGAAATCCTGCAGGAATACTTCCGTCTAAATACTGCTTACGGGTAATATGTACCTCACCAACAATATTCAGTTTACTCAATAATGATATTATTAAAGCATTCTCCAGTGCTTCCTTATCCATCAAAAATGGTGGTGTATCATCAATTTCGTAAGTACAAGCATTTTCGTTGTTGATGCGGTATATAATTTTTTTTCGTGTTTTAAACTCCATCAGTGCCGTACCATCATATTCACCCAGCTCACTCAGTGTCGGTCGCATATGACGAATAATCTCGGCATCAAAATCATCATCAGTATTATAAATTCCTGCCGGACAATGGCAAAATAATTTATGTTTAGTCTTTAACTGTTGGTGTACCTCCAATCCCGACATAAAACCAAGCTGATCATAAATCTCTTGTGATGCCTCTTTACGAGGCACATATCCTACTGCTTTCAGGGTTTTTTGGTAATTTTTGGGTGCATTAAAGTTCTTTTTCATCGTATTATTTACTTCAAGATAAAAATCGGTCAAAAATACTCAGAGTAATGATAAGTACAAAAAATAACTTAAGAAATCATCTTATTTTCCCACAATACAACCATAAAACACTAAATACTAAAACCTTACATCTTTGCTATTTTGAAATCACCTGCCATCAAATTATTTCGTATTGGTTTTGCAAAGGTCTCAATATTATATTTTTTCAGGAATATCAATACCCGCTCAATCCCCTTTTATTATAGTAAGTGGAAGTATAGCATCTCTACCAGTTCTGGAATCAACAGGCAAATAGATTTTATCCACCAATTCGGCATATTCTTTTTTTATGTTGCTGTGAGAAACAATACCACCACCACTATGATAAAATAGTTGTTTGTCTTTTTGTGACACAAAACGAATCATTACGGCGGAATCTAAAGTTTTACCGTCGAACACGCCAAATACGCCTGTATAAAATCCGCGATTCGTTGCTTCAACAGTCTTAATAATTTCAACCGTTTTTTGTTTAGGGGCTCCGGAAATTGAACCTGCCGGCAACAATTTCTTAAAAATCAAACCGAAATCATCGGTCAGCAAATCACCCGAAATTTCCGAACTTGTTTGTAATAAAGATTTTCCGTTTGTCGAAATCTTTTCCACATAACGAAACTTATTAACCTGCACATTATCGGCTACCTGCGACAAATCGTTACGAATCAAATCTACAATAGTATGATGTTCGGCTAACTCTTTTTTATCATTCAACAGTGTTTCTTCAGCATTTCCCAAATCGGCATCAATGGTGCCTTTCATTGGATAACTGAATATTTTACCATCACGAATCTGCACAAACGACTCCGGCGAAAAACACACAAAACGATTTTTAACCAATAATTTATACGGTGCATCCGCCAAATAAAAAATTTCACGCAAAGATAAGTTCGTGTCAATAAGTGATGGGAAAGTCAGATTTAACAAATACGAATCACCACGATTGATATGATAAATAACCTTTTCAAATCCATCGGAATAAGTTTTGCTACTTACCGGATTCTTACGAAAGAAAACTGTTTTCTTCACCGGTTCACTTTTTGCATTGGTTGTTGATTTTACAGCATATAAGATTTGTGATGCATCAATTTCATTCAACGGATAAATAAACGGTTCTTTCCCCTCAAAATCAATAGCAAACAGAAAAGGAATCTTCTGTTGCCGGTATGCCGTCATTTGTTGAAAAATAGCCATAAAAAAAAGGGCTGCCAAATTTATTGACAGCCCAAAGATATAAAAATTACCAAAAACTATTTTTTAGTAAAGGTCATCGTACCTTTCACCGTATAAATTTCTCCATCAGAATCAGTCTCTTTGTAATCATAAAGAATAACTAATTCTTTAGATGATAATTTATCAATCACCCATATATTATCTACATCATTTGACTTTCCACTATAAGAATAAGAATTTGAACCGTAAGTATAACTTGTTTCTCTCAAATAAATAGCTTCTTTATTTTTCAAGTCTTGATTTTTAACTTTTCTTGTCCACATCCAACTACCTTCCTCTGTATTAACATCACCATCGTCTATTGTTGTTGTCTTATAAGTACCTTTCTTATCAATAGACAACTCCATAGAATATGCATGGGTGGTAGAGTTACCTCCGGATGTATGTGTTTCTGTTGCATCTGTATAAGTATAAGTATCAACATCTGTGCTACCGTTATAGGTATCAGTCTCGGTAACAGTTCCACTTGTTAATTTCCAATCTTGAGCCAAACGACTTGTTCTGGATTTTAATGATATAAAAGGATCGTTCTCACCTTTTTTACATCCTGAAAAGGATAAGGTAATTAAAATTACACTTATTGTCAATAAAGAAATTATATTTTTCATAATATTATTTTTAAAAAGTTATTGAATCTATTTTTATTTTTTAGAAAAGGTTATCGTTCCCTGTTTTGTATGAATATATCCATTAGAACCTGTATATTTGTAATCAAACAAAACAACCAATTCTTTAGATGATAGCTTATCAATTACCCAAGCACCTAAGTCATCATTACTCTTACCTTCAATTGTTTCCGAGTCACCACCTTCGGAATATTTAGTTCCTGTCATAATAATTGCTTCTTTATCTTTCAAATCATTATTTTTATCCTTTCTTAGCCAAGACCAATTACCTCCCTCTGTAGAAGCATCCCCATCGTCTATTGTTGTCATTTCATAAGTACCTTTCTTGTCAAAAGTAATTTCCTCAGAATACGCATAAGTACTCGTATTTCCGCCGGACGAAACTGATTTAGTTGCATCTGTATAGGTAGTTACAGTCGTACTTGTAGTTGTACCTCCAAGACCATCAGGATAAGTACTTACTTCAGTTATGCTTCCACTTGTTAATTTCCAATCTTTAGCCAAACGACTTGTTCTGGATTTCAATGTTAAAAACGGATCGTTCTCTCCTTTTTTACATCCGGAGAAAAATAAGGCAATC
>JALTEO010000024.1 GCA_027073875.1 Bacteroidales bacterium | reverse complement strand
CAATTATATAAATCACCTGTTAGGTATGGTGGGTATACAGGGTATATGGTATATCAATATACTCCCGATAATCGGCACATTAGGGGAACATTAAGAATACTTTATCACCACGGCTCAGGTGGGAGCGCACCTGTAAGTAAAGGAATGATTGATATAAACAGGAAAAATGTTTATTGGGATTATGATAAAGACATAGAAAAAATGAATATAATTGAGACATCAGGAATTATAAAATTAAAAAATAACAAAGAAGCTGTTGATACAATTATTGCAATAAATCCAACGAATATAGAAGAAACATTTAAAAACTTAATTAAAACTCATAATAATTAAAAGTGCTTTAGTGTCGTGTAGTTTGTGCCAGAAGCATTCCTAAATAATTGTATGAATAAAGTGGATTAACAAGGAGCTTGTTCCAACGAATGTTGAGATGAATTGATTAGGTTGTTTAGGTGGGAATGAGCAGCTAACTTTTTACGATTCATAATACTAACATAAAAAACTAACCTATTATTATCCTTTCGTGTGGCTTATTGCATTACTAAAATCTTAAATCAGTAATCAGTAATCAGTAACAACCATCGTTTTACTCAAAAGATTAATAATGCTACCGAAAAAATGATGAACCCCAACAGCATCAGTAAAAAAGTATAAGGGAAAATTTGTTTTGCTTTTAATCCTGTGATGCCTAAGAGCGGTAATGCCCAAAACGGTTGCATCATATTGGTTAGTTGGTCGCCGTAGGCAAGTGCCATCACAGCTTTCGGAATTGATACATTGAGTTGTTGTGCCGCTTCTACGATAATGGGACCTTGCACTGCCCATTGTCCGCCACCACTGGGGACAAAGAAATTAACAACGCCGGCAATCAGAAAAGTGAAATAACTGAAACTGTGAGCCGTGGAAATAGAGATAAACGCATCTGTAACAGATTCTAACAGTCCGGAATATTTCATGATGCCCATAATGCCCGCATAGATTGGAAATTGGATAAGAATGCCCGATGCACCTTTGATGGCAGTAGTAACGGAAGTCAAAAAGCTGTGAATATTTTTGTGTAGCAGCAGTCCCGATGCCAATAAAAACAAATTGATGATATTGAGATTGATACCAGTCTTTTCGCCGGAAAAGAAAAATGAATAAATGAGTCCGGCAAATAGAAATAAAGCAAATGCTACTGAGAACCATCTTGAGAAATCAATTTTTTCCATACCGGCAGGTTTAAAAGCGGTTTTTTCTGTAGATGTTTCTGATATATTGATGGTGGTGGGCAAAAATTTGATTTTGCCGAGAAGAAAAAAGAACAAAGGAATTAAAATCAGTGCGGCGATGGTGACGGCAATATTCATAGGCGAAAAAAGTGTTTTCTCAATGCTGATGATGCCTATTTTATCGACAAGAAAATGTCCGGGCTCTGCAATTTTCAGGGGGGCGGAGCCGGATAGTCCGCCATGCCAAATCATTAGTCCCGAATAGCCGGCAGCAGCAATTAGCGGATAATTTAACGGTTTACCGTTTTTCTGAAAATTGCCGGCAACTTCACGGGCAAAAATTGCTCCGAATATCAGTCCCAGTCCCCAGTTCAAAAAAGCAAGTGCTACCGTAAAGAAACTAACGAATAATGCTGCCGAAGCATTTGTTTTTATTTGCTTGGTAAGTAGCTCAATGAGTCGTTTTACGGCAGGTGTCAGTGCTAAAACATGTCCCAGCACTAAAATAAGCATCATTTGCATGGCAAACGACAGCAAATCCCAAATACCTTTGGTGAAATAGGAGGCAGGCAATAATAGTCTTTTGCCAATGGAAACCGAATCGGGAATAAAGAATAATGATAAAAATCCTGTGAAAAGTGTGAGTAGAACAGCCAAGCTAAAAGGCGATGGCAGAATCTTTTCTAAAATCGCAGCTATCTTTTCGAGAAATCGTTTCATCAAAATAAGTATATATACTACCTACGAATTTGGATAGCCAAAAATTACATTGCAACTTTTTAGTTTGCCATTTCCGACAAGAACTTGATACGAATCAATCTAATTTCTTCTTCGGTATATGTGTCTCCAAATTCTTCAAATGCTTCGTCTAAAGTATCAGTTTCTGCTTCACGGAAATAATCATAAATTTCTTCTCGCTTATCTGGTTCCATTGTTTCGTTCAGATAGTAGTCAATATCTAATTTTGTGCCCGAATAGATGATAGATTCTATTTCATCTAACAATTCAAGGAAATCAAAATCTTTTGTGTCGGCAATTTCTTCTAACGGAATTTTTCTGTCGATGGCTTTGATAATGAATACCTTGATGCCGGACTTGTTGACAGCGGATTTTACGACAATATCTTGAGGCCTTTCAATCTCATTCTCCTCAACATATTTTTTAACAAGTTCCAAGAATTTTTCACCGTATTTCATTGCTTTCCCTTGTCCTACACCTGATATTTGTTGAAGTTCATCGGGAGTAATAGGGTAATGAATAGCCATTTCTTCTAACGAAATATCTTGGAAAATAACGAATGGTGGAAGATTGAGTTTTTTTGCTGTTTCTTTTCTGAGGTCTTTCAGCATATTAAACAGAACAGTATCTACAGCTCCTGATCCACTTTGCATGATGACATCATTTTCTTCGTATTCATCGTAATTATGGAACTCATATAATTTTATGGAGTATGGATTTTTTAAGAACTCATGTCCTTCTTTGGTAAGTTTAACGGTTCCGTAATTGATAATATCTTTTTCCAACAGATGGTTGATTAACCCTTGCCGAACAATGTCATTCCAAAATTTGGAGTCGTGGTCATCGCCTTCGCCAAAAATGTCTAATTGATTGTGCTTGTATTGTTTAATGAGCGTACTCATTTCTCCTGCCAATATTTTTGCAACATGTTCGCTTTTGAATTTTCCTTTTACCTCCAATACGGCTTTTAATGCTAATAACAGGAATTCTTTACCTTCAAATTGTTTTTTCGGGTGGATACAGTTATCACAATTTTCGCAGTTTTCCTTATCATATTCTTCACCGAAATAATGGAGTAATTGTTTCCTCCGGCAGACGGCTGATTCAGCAAAAGCAATAGTCTCAGATATCAATTGATTACCAATTTCTTGTTCCGACACAGGTTTGCCTTGCAGGAACTTTTTTAATTTCAGGATGTCTTCATATTTATAGTAGGCAACACATAAACCTTCGCCTCCATCTCTTCCTGCACGACCGGTTTCTTGATAGTATCCTTCCAAGCTTTTTGGCATATCGTAGTGTACCACAAAACGGACATCGGGTTTGTCAATCCCCATACCAAAGGCAATGGTAGCTACAATAACATCAACTTCTTCCAATAGAAACATATCCTGATGACGCGACCGTGTAAAAGAATCCATTCCTGCATGATAAGGGACAGCTTTTATGCCGTTAACTTGCAGTTTTTCAGCTAATTCTTCTACTTTTTTCCGGCTGATACAATAGACAATTCCCGATTTGCCGGAGTTTTGTTTAATGAAGTGAATCAGGTTTTTTTCGGGATTGATTTTCGGACGAACTTCGTAGTAAAGGTTTGGCCTGTTGAACGATGATTTGTAAACTTTAGCATCAGAGATATCAAGGTTTTTTAAAATGTCGTGTTGTACCTTAGGTGTGGCAGTAGCTGTTAAAGCAATAATTGGTTTTCTGCCGATACGGTTGACGACAGGACGAATATTACGATATTCAGGGCGAAAATCATGTCCCCATTCCGAGATACAATGTGCTTCGTCAATTGCAAAGAACGAGATGTTCAAGGTTTTTAGGAAATCAATATTATCTTCTTTAGCCAAAGACTCGGGAGCGACATAGAGTAGTTTTGTTTTCCCCGATTGAATATCTAATTTTACCTGACTTATCTGTGATTTGTTTAGCGAAGAGTTGATAAAATGAGCAATGCCGTCTTCCATGCTAAATCCGCGGATAGCGTCAACCTGATTTTTCATAAGTGCAATTAATGGCGATACTATGAGGGCTGTGCCTTCTTGCATAATGGCAGGCAGTTGGTAGCAAAGTGATTTTCCACCACCTGTTGGCATTAAAACAAAGATGTCTTCACCGGCTAAAAGACTTCGGATAATTTCTTCTTGATTGTCTTTAAATTGATCAAATCCAAAATTCTTTTTTAATGCTTTAAATAACGAATCATTTTTTTTATTCATGGTTTCAGTCATATCTTC
>JALTEO010000023.1 GCA_027073875.1 Bacteroidales bacterium | reverse complement strand
CTACAACTTAAAGCTGTAACTGCTTAATTTTCAGTGTGGGCCCACCAGGGCTCGAACCTGGGACCCTCTGATTATGAGTCAGATGCTCTAACCAACTGAGCTATGGGCCCAAACTTTTATCAAAAAGCGAGTGCAAATATACAGCAATTTTTATTTTTGTAAATATTTTTTCAATTTTAATGATTAAAAATATTATTCTTGATTTAGGCGGTGTTATCATCAACATTGATTATCAACTCACTATTAAGGCATTTGAAGCGTTAGGAATTGTTAATGCGAATAAATTTTATTCGCAACAGCAACAAACAAACTTGTTTGATCTATTGGAAACAGGAAAAATATCAGAAGCAGGATTTCGTAATGAAATACGAAAATTTTCCGGTAAGAATCTATCAGATAACGATATTGATACTGCTTGGAATGCTATGTTGCTTGATTTTCCACCGAAACGAATGGAAACACTCAAACGATTAAAATCCCAATACAAGACTTTTCTTTTAAGTAATACCAATGCGATTCATTTCAAAGCATATACGGAAACGCTGATAAAAAACTTCGGAAAAAATAATTTATCAGACTATTTCCATAAAGAATATTATTCACATCTGATTTTCAGACGAAAACCTCACCCCGAAACTTTTCGTTTTGTACTGAATGATCAAAATATTTTACCTGAAGAAACATTATTTATTGATGATTCGGAACAACATATCCGCGGTGCCAAGTCGGTTAATCTACAAACACACCTTCTTGTTAACGAAACACTTGAAAATTACCTTAAAAGCAGTAAAATACTTTAAAGAGAGTTCCGGTAATTCCCCCATTTAATCGCCAATTTTTAATATTTTTGTAAATTTTTATACTAACAAACCATTAAATTAGTTTTTATGATAATGAACAGAACCATACCACCATCACTAAATATTATCGAGAAACAGGAATTCCTAAAACCTGTTAAGAATTACACTCCGGCAGGCAACCCGTATTTTTCGCTATCCTCCGGCAACTTACCGGTATTAAAGCTGGATATAATTTTCCCTGCAGGCAGCATCTCTGACGAAAATCCTGCCGTTCCACTGTTTACCGCCAATTTGCTAACAGCAGGCACCAAATCATTATCATCTTTGCAAATAGCCGAGACCATTGACTTTCACGGTGCTTCAATATCATTCTCCGTCTCAAAAAAATACACCATTGTTCAGGTTAATTTTCTGCCGAAATTTGCCGCTGAAATATTCAATCTTCTTTCACAATTATTTGAATCACCAAATTTCCCACAACAGGAAATTAACTTATTAGCCAATAAGAGCATTCGTCAGATGCAAATCAATATGGAAAAAGTAAGTTTTGTGGCATCGCGAAAATTTAGCACAATACTTTTTCCTGAAAATCATCCATTTGGAAAAAACATTAACGAAGATAACTATAAAAATCTGAAATCGAAGCAACTATTTGACTTCTTTGTTAGTCATTACCAAAAACAAAAGCCGACTATTGTGATTTCAGGCGACATAAATACATTGGTAACACAAGCACTCGAAAATTTTATCGACAAAATCGGTAGTGACTCATCCATTAACGAAAAAACAACTACCATAGACATTCCTAAAGTTACAGCAACTAAAAATTGTATCGAAAAAACAGGTGTACAATCCGCTATTCGTTACGGCAAGTTAACCATTAATAAATATCATCCCGACTACGGAAAACTAATTTTTACAAATACTCTGCTGGGTGGATATTTCGGCTCACGGTTAATAAAAAATATCCGCGAAGAAAAAGGATATACCTATGGTATCTACTCACACTTGAACAGTTTTACAGAAACAGGCATTTTCTTTATTTCCGCAGATGTAGGCAGCAAATACGGACAAGCTACTATTGACGAGATAAACAACGAAATAAAATATTTACAGGAAAACCCCATACCAAACAATGAGATGGAGCGAGTAAAAAACTATATGACAGGCATTTTACTCCAAAAGTTTGATGGGATTTTTGCCATTAGTGATGCTTTTATTGAATTACTGAAATTTAATCTGGGCTGGGATTATTACACAAACCTCTCGGAAATAATAAAAAACATTTCGTCGGAAGATGTAAATAAAATGGCAAATAAATACTTTAACACTGATGAAATGAGCTCATTAGTTGTAGGCAAATGCTAAAACTGATATTCATCATATTATCAATTTTTATGTGGACATTCTCGGTATTCTCACAACAAGATATCTGGAAACCGGACACACCTTTTTTGGATTCTGTCAGTGTAGATTATTCCAACTTGAACGGGAATGTCATTATTGGTTGGGAACCCAGCGACTCTTTAGATGTTATGGGGTATTTCATCTATAGGAATTTCGGAGATATGTCTTCAACCAATTTTGTTACGATAGACAGTGTTTTTGGAAGAACAACAACTTCATACATCGATTATTCTGCCAATGCGGAATTCCATTCGGAAGGATACCGGATTTCTGCATTTGACTCATCACGAAACCTCAGTGCCCTATCAGCTACTCATTATACTGTTTACACCTCCCAAACTCCGGAGACCATTGATTGTCAGTTCCATATAAAACTCAATTGGAATACATATACCGGTTGGGCAGATGGCATTACCCAATACAATATTTATCGCGATAAAAACCATTCGGGAAATTTAACTTATATAGGAACAGTTTCCGGATCGCAAACCTATTTTATAGATAAAAACATTACAGATAACACTTCTTACTGCTATTATATAAGAGCCATTGGGCACAATGGATTCTCCTCTTCTTCAAATCAAATTTGCCGTGTAGTAAATATTCCTGATAATCCACAATTTATTACATCGCTTAATGCCAGCGTAGAATCGGAAAATCAAATATCGTTAAAGTTCTTGGTTGATACAGGTGCTGAAAACATTTCAGAATACAGGGTTCTCAGATCAAACTCATTAACAGGGACATACAAAACAATAAAAACAATTCCTTTTTCAAAAAATTCTGAGATTAATATTATTGATAATGTACCTTCCGACACTAAAAAATACTACTACAAAATAGATGCATACAACAGCTGTGGCAAACAAATTATTGAATCTGGCATTGTTTCAAACATTGTAATTTCCGCCATTAATAATGGTGATTTGCGGCACACACTCTACTGGGAAGATTTCTATCAATGGCTGGGAGGCATACAGAATTTTGAACTACACCGCATTAATGATGAAACAGATGAAGTCATTTTGAGCTCCATTCATTCAATAGATTCCTATATGGACGACATCTCCGAATTACCTTTCAACAGTCATTACTATTCCGGTAAATTCTGCTACTATATTCGCTACTTTGAAGGCAGTAACAATCCGTATGGTTATCAGGATTCAAGTCGTTCTAATATGATTTGTACGCAAGAATCTTCGCGGGTTTTTCTGCCCAATGCTTTTGCCCCATTACACGATGGCAGTGTTAACAACACTTTCAAGCCATCTGCCCTGTTTATCTCTAAAAACAACTACCGTTTTACCATCTTTAATCGCTGGGGTGAAAAGATTTTTGAGACTTACGATCCTGAGAAGGGATGGGATGGAAAATATAAATCAGGAAAAGTTGCCCCTTCAGGCATATATATTTATACTTTAATGTATCAAGATGCTAATGACAATATTCAAAAACTGTCAGGCATTTTCACTTCTGTCCAGTAATAATCTTAACTTCCAGCAAAAAAAAAGCCCCTAAAAAGGGGCTCTCTACTTATCTCTCTCTTATCATGAAAAAATCTCAAACATGTCTTTTTTGTTTGATACGGGCTTTTTTACCTGTTAAGCCACGCAAATAATAAATACGGGCACGACGAACCTTACCCACTTTATTTATTTCAATTTTGTCAATAAAAGGTGATGCAATCGGAAAAATTCTTTCCACACCAATTCCACTCGATATCTTACGAACAGTAAAAGTCTCGGTTGCTCCGGCACCTTTGCGTTGGATCACAACACCACGATAATTCTGAATCCTTTCCTTATTTCCTTCTTTAATTTTATAATGAACCGTAATGGTATCACCTGCCTTGAACTTAGGATATTCCTTAATTTCAGTAAAATGGCTTTCTGCTATTTTGATTCCGTTCATCACGCTTTTTTTTAATTGGGTTGCAAAAATACTACTTTCTTTTTATTCACAATAATAAATAAAAATATTTTTTAAAAAAATTTCTCATGGTATTAAAAAT
>JALTEO010000022.1 GCA_027073875.1 Bacteroidales bacterium | reverse complement strand
AGGTAATACTGATTCTGTTTTTGGATATAAAACATATTTTGGAATAAAAATGCTTTTTAAAAAAGATGAAAGTTTATCTTTTGTTGTTGACTTTTTACTTCCTTATGTTAATAAAGCAGGAGAGCCAGAAGATTATTTAAATTATATTCAAAAACCCGATATAAATGATTTTATAAACTTGAAAAGTGTAATTGATATATTGTGTGATTTAAGATGTGATTTATATAATAAATCATTCATTCCTGTGACATTGGTTAACAAAATGGTTTCGTTATCTGATGTTCCAAGCAATAAATTGCTGTCAATATTTAGTAATGAAGAAATTGAAAGATAATAACTAACCCCAACATTGTATATAAGCAATGGCGGGTATGGTGCTATAAATGAAGTAAATATAAATAAATCAAACAACGGTGCAAATATGAAAGTGAGTGCAACAAAATCCACCACTGCTCATATACTTGTCCGTTACCACCAAGCAAACAAAACGACATAATGCGGAGATTAAAAATATAAATCCAGAAAAATATACTGTGAATATTTTGTTTGCGGAGAATAATTAGTATATTTGTCGCACATTATGCGGAGAATGAAGATTTACATATACGAACAAGATAATTGGCCCTACTTTACTTGGGACAACAAGAGAGTATTATTTAAACTTGGAGAAACAAGAAATCTTCAGGGCAGATTATTGGGAAAAATGGAAACGCTTGGTTTTGATTTACAAAATGAAGCTGTATTAGATACATTAACATTAGATGTAATAAAATCATCAGAAATAGAAGGTGAACTTTTGGAAAGGGAACAAGTTCGTTCTTCAATTGCAAGAAGATTGGGGCTTGACATTGCAGGAGCAGTATATTCTGAAAGAAATGTCGAAGGAGTTGTAGAAATGATGTTAGATGCTACTCAACAATATGCAGCACCACTGACCTCAGATAGATTATTTGATTGGCACGCTGCTTTATTCCCGACAGGAAGAAGTAATATGTATAAAATCACTGTTGCCGGTTGGAGAAAAGACCCTATGCAAGTAGTTTCCGGACCTATGGGAAAGGAGAAAGTACATTATGAAGCACCTAAACCTGAACTTGTGCCCCAAGAAATGAATAAGTTTCTTTATTGGTTTGAAGATGAAAATGAATTAGATTTAGTGTTAAAAGCGGCCATTGCACATTTGTGGTTTTTAACAATTCATCCTTTTGATGATGGAAATGGAAGAATAGCAAGAGCTATAACTGATATGTTATTAGCTCGTTCAGATAAAAGTGTTCAACGGTTTTATAGTATGTCTGCCCAAATTAGAGTTGAACGCAAAGAATATTATAACATTTTAGAAAAAACACAAAAAGGACATTTGGATATTACCGAATGGATATTATGGTTTCTGAATTGTTTAACAAATGCTATTAACGCAACAGAAAATATTTTATCAAAGGTACTGTATAAAGCACAATTTTGGAAACTACATTCTGCAACAATCCTTAATGAAAGACAGCAAAAAATGATAAATAAATTGCTTGATGGATTTAATGGAAAGTTAACTTCTTCAAAATGGGGAAAGATAAATAAATGCTCTCAAGATACGGCTTTAAGAGATATACAAGACTTGATAAAGAAAAATATTTTGCAAAAAGAAGCAAGTGGTGGAAGAAGTACTAGTTATGAATTAGTAAAAATGCCAGGCGGTAACACACAATATAAAAAATTGGGCAGATAGCACTATATATGAACATTTTAACACTAAATAAACAGTTTAGTAAATTGAAAGTTAGGCATTTCAAAACGCCCAACGCCTCATATACTGAACCGTTGTGTTGCATTTTGGGAGACACAGAAACATGGATAGAGATTTTAAAAAACAAGAGCAAAGAATAGAGTCAGTTTTTCCAAAGAGAATTGATGATATTTCAAAACGAACAGAAACGCTTGATATTTATAAACAATTTTTGGAGAAAAACATTGACTTTCCTGTAAAATTAACTGGAATAGAGGATTTCAATTGGGAGGAGTTTTATATTTTTGGTCCAGGTGATAAAAGGGAATATGAGCAATTAAAAAAGACAAGACCTTCATATAAAGATATTTACAACTTGATTCAAATTGATGAGCATGTCGAAGAAGATTATGGCTTATTTGCAAAATTGACTAGAATATCTGATAGGAAAGGATTTCAAATTCCTCTTGCTGATTTAAAAGCCGTTGATGAAAACTCAAAAAATTATCAATTACTAGATGACTATTCAGTTTGGTGTGTAAATTATTAAAAAACTATAAATTTAATTGATAACAATGTAATACCTTGAGGATTTCGATATTCTGATGCAAAAGAACTTTCAGAACTTTGCAATAACAAAAAACTTTGGGATAATTTGCGAGATTATATACCATCTCCCTGCTCTTTCGGATTGTAAATCCGAAAGTAAAATGAATTTTGCCGGTTAACCCGCTTTATTCATACAAGAATGTAATGAATTGTATGAATGTGCGATGAATAAATGGAAGGCAAAGCGGGAAATCCCGATTTAATGGTAGAAAATTCCGTGAATTTTTGGGGTTAATACAAAACTGTTATCAAAGTGATGAAATAATTTGTTAGCGATTCGGTGTTATTGTTGTCCCATTTTCGTTAACTTCCAACTGTATCGGAATACCAAAAACCAATGGTAAATTCCGCTGCGTATGACCAATACCATCAATAAATGCCACAGGGAAATCAAAATCTTTAACTACATCGGCAACTATCTCGCGGGCATTTTTCCCGAAAGGAACCGTATTGTCGTGCATGTCTTCCATGCCGCCGATAATCAAGCCCTTAATTTTATCAAACCATCCGGCAAGACGGAAATTCATCAACATTCTGTCAATATGGTACAAGTATTCGTCTAAATCCTCGATGAACAAAATTTTGCCGGAAACATCCAAATCAAAACGAGTACCGCGAAGCGAGTAAAGTACTGAAAGATTACCTCCGGCAATAGGTGCTTCCGCTTTTCCTGTTCGATTTAGGCGATGAGTATCAAATTGATATTCAGGCAATTTTGTATTTGTGAGGATTTCTTTTAGTGCAGTTAACGATGCCTCGTCGTTAGTCGGGAAATTAATCGGCATAGTAGCATGTAACGATGGTAAACCATTTTTTGCCAAGGCATTGTGTAAAACTGTAACATCACTATATCCCACAACCCATTTAAAATGTTTTTGTATCGGTGACAAATCTAAGTTATCGACAATCCGTGCCGTACCATATCCGCCACGAGCACAAAGAATGGCATCAATCTCAGGGTCGTTTATCATTGCCTGAAAATCTGCTGTTCGTTCGTTGTCGGTACCCGAAAACTGATGAGCTTCACCAAATAGATTCTTCCCTGAAACAACTTCTATTCCCCAACTTTTTAAAATGGTAACAGCAGGTTCAATTTCCGAACGGGATATCTTTCGTGCCGGTGCTGCAATTCCTATTTTTTTAACTTGTGGAAATTTCATATTATTTTATTATTAAAAAAATGGGGCAATGATCGGAATGATAAACATCATCTAAAATACCGGCATCTTTCAATCTTGATTTCATTTCCTTGGTTACAAAAAAATAATCAATCCGCCAACCTTTATTGCGTGAGCGGGCTTGAAACCGGTATGTCCACCATGAATATTTATCCGGTGTGTCATGAAAATATCTGAAAGTATCAATATAGTCGTGTGCAATAAATTGGTCAACCCATGCTCTCTCTTCGGGCAAAAATCCGGAATTGTCTTTATTGCCTTTCGGGTCATGGATATCAATTTCTTTATGTGCAATATTATAATCGCCACCCAAAATCAGATTAGGTTTTTCCTTTCTTAAGTTCTGTACATAATCCTGAAAATCATCTAACCACTGCATTTTAAAATCCTGTCGCACATCGCCTGAAGTCCCCGAAGGATGATAAATGCTGGCAATGGAAATATCGCCAATATCAATACGAATCATTCTTCCTTCGGCATCATATTTTTCGATTCCCATACCTTTTTCCACATGGTCAGGTTCTATTTTAGTCAAAATACCGACACCGCTATATCCTTTTTTTTGTGCAGAGAACCAATAGGAATAATATCCCAACGATTTGAATAATGCAGCGTCTATTTGTTCTTCTTGTGCTTTTGTTTCCTGAATACAAACCACATCTGGATTTTCTTCTACCAACCAATCGGCAAAACCTTTTTTTATGGCTGCCCTGATTCCGTTTACATTGTATGAGAT
>JALTEO010000021.1 GCA_027073875.1 Bacteroidales bacterium | reverse complement strand
TAGACACGGAAAAAAGTTGTCCGATAAAACTGTTAAACGATTGTTTTCGTGAGCGATAAATTATGTGTTTGCTATCGGGTGTCCACGCTACCACCATATTATTAGGTCCCATTCTGTCAGATACATCGTCGCGATTTAATGTTGCCGTGTAGGTCAACCGTTTTGCGGGTCCGCCTGCGGCATCCATTACATATACTTCCGTATTACCGTCAAACTGTCCGGTAAAAGCAATGTGTTTTCCGTCGGGCGATATTTTGGCAAACATCTCAAATCCTTTGTCGGAAGTCAGTTTGCGAGCAACACCACCGGCTTTACTAACAGTGTATAAATCACCGGCATAGGTGAAAACAATTTGGTTGCCGTGAATAGCAGGAAATCTTAATAAACGGGTTTCTTTTTGTGAAAACGCTACCGTAGAGGCAAATAACAATAATGTTAATATCCATGTTAATTTTTTCATGTCGTGAATGTTTAAATGTAATGAAATAAGTGTCAATTTTACAAATAATTTTTCAATTCTAATACATTATTAATGATTCATAATTTTTCCCGTCTTTTACTTGCTTCATTTTTACTGTTTTTTATGTGGGTAATTGCTACGAGTTTTATGCCTTTGGACAATTTGGATTTTTCTAAAACCGATACCATAAAGCCACCATTTCTTTTGAAACAATATCCTGAAATAGATTCAATAATGGCAACGATGTCATTAGACGAGAAAATAGCACAGATGTTGATGATGCCCGTTTATCCTGAACAGGGACAAACAAATTTTAAGCAGGTAAAACAATGGATTACAAAATATAAAATCGGTGGTGTTATCTTTTTTAAAGGACATCCTTCTACGATAAAACAATGGAATGCCGCATTTCAAAAAAATCAATCGTTACCGTTATTTTCTGCCATTGACGGGGAATGGGGTGTCTCAATGCGTTTGGATAGTGCGGTGGTTTTTCCGAAACAAATGACACTTGGTGCCGTAAAAAATGACTCATTAATTTTCAAAATGGGGCAGGAGATTGCCCGTGAATGCCAATGGCTGGGACTGAATATCAATTTTGCTCCGGTGGTGGATGTCAATACCAATCCGAAAAATATTATTATCGGTTACCGTTCTTTTGGTGCCAAAAAACAATCCGTTGCCCGCAAAGGTTACCTTTATGCTGCCGGTATGCAGTCGCAAGGTGTTTTGGCGGTAGCAAAGCATTTTCCAGGGCACGGCGACACGGAAAAAGATTCACATAAAACGCTGCCTGTATTAAAGCATGACAGCTTACGGTTATTTGCTACGGAATTATATCCTTTTGAACAGCTTTTCCGTATGGGAGTGGGTGGTGTTATGGTAGCTCATCTGTTGGTGCCTGCATTTGAAAAACAACCCAATGTGGCATCTACCTTATCGCATCATATTGTAACAGACATTCTGAAAAATAGATTAAAATTTAACGGGTTGGTTTTTACTGATGCACTGAATATGAAAGGTGTAAGTGCTTACTGGTCGCCGGAAGAACTTTTGCAAAAAGCCGTGCTGGCAGGAGATGATATTTTACTGATGCCGCCCGATGTAGAAAACACCATCAATATTATTAAAAAGATGGTGAACGATAACCGGATTTCCGAAGCGGAAATTAATAGTAGAGTAAAAAAAATATTATCTGTAAAATGTTGGATGAAAGAGAATTGCAAAGAAACAGATACGCTGTTTAATCCGCTGGAATCCGTAATGGCAAAACGCACCCAAGAAGCATTATACACGGCAGCAACGACATTGGTAAAAAATGAAAATGAGGTCTTGCCTTTTAAAAATTTGGATAATTTAGATGCCGCAATTATCACTGTCGGAAAATCACCAACGGCAGGAAATACATTTACCAAATATTTGAAAAATTATCGTTTTCTGTCCGATACAGGTTATTCATTTGATAAATTTATTAACCTGAAAACATTACCGCGAAAAATAATCCCTCATAAGACTGTAATCATTGGTGTAATGGCACCAAGCCGTTATCCACGAAACAATTACGGTGTGCCAAAAGCTATATTCCAAAAAATTGAAACATTTGCCCAAAATCATAAGGTGATATTGGTTGTTTTCGGGTCGCCTTATCTGATTGGTTCATTGAATGACACCGGGAAATATGCTGCAATTTTAACAGCTTATGAGAACAATAAATTGGTGCAGAAATTAGTAGCCGAACAGCTTTTTGGCGTTTTTCCCATATCAGGACAGCTGCCTGTAAATGCAGGAGAATTTTCCATTGGTGCCGGAAAAACCACACAACAGATAGATCGTTTGCGGTACGAATCGCCGGAAATGGAAGGGCTGAATCCCGACACACTCAAATTGATTGATGCCATTGCCCAAGCAGGTATTGATGCGAAAGCTTATCCCGGATGTCAGGTGTTGGTAGCCAAAAATGGGGCAGTGGTTTATCGCAAAAACTTCGGTTATTTGACTTATGACAAAAAAATACCGGTTACGGATACCACTATTTATGATTTGGCATCCATTACAAAGCCATTGGCTACTACGCTGGCATTGATGAAGCTTTACGACGAAGGTAAATTTAAGCTAACCGATAAATTATCGAAATATCTGCCCGAGTTAGATACTACCAATAAAAAAGATTTGTTTTTTCAAGAGGTGATGACGCATCAAGCAGGTCTGGTGCCGTGGATACCATTTTATTTGCAAACGGTTAAAAATAAAAACCTGTATGATTCTATTTACAGCAACTATCAGCACGACCAATATTTATTGCCGGTGGCAAAAAAAATGTTTATGGATACCGGATATGTTTGGGAAATTTATCATCGTATTTACGGAACGGATTTAAAAAAGAAGACTTATAAATATAGTGACCTTGGCTTTTATATACTGAAAAAAATAATTGAAGATATGACACACAAGTCATTGGATAAATATGTGGCAGATAACTTTTATTCACCGATAGGAACCGATTTTACCGGCTTTAATTTGTGGCAGAAATATCCACAACAGCAATTTGCACCTACTGAGCGGGATAACTTTTTTCGTCATCAGGTTGTGCAGGGCTTCGTTCACGATTACGGTGCTGCCATGATGGGCGGTGTGTGTGGTCACGCAGGACTTTTCAGTAATGCCGGTGATTTGGCAAAAATCTTACAAATGCTCTTGAACGGTGGTACTTACGGCGGAAAAACTTTTTTAAGCGATACCACTATCAAGCGGTTTACTTCCTGTCCTTATTGTCCGGATAACCGCCGTGGTATTGGATTTGACAAGCCGGAGAAAAATCTGGATAAAATCGGTCCTACTTGCGACAGTGCTCCTGCCGACAGTTACGGGCACAGCGGATTTACCGGCACGCTGGTATGGAACGACCCCGATAACCATCTGATTTATATTTTCCTTTCTAATCGTGTATATCCCGACATTGAAAACAAGAAACTTCTCAAATTAAGTACACGGACACAAATACAGGATGTTATTTATAGGGCAATGGGAAAATGAATCTGTTAAACTGTGTGAGTTTTTCTTATAAAGGCTTATATTTGCTTAAGTTAGCCACAAGGTAAAAAAACACAAAAATGAGCAATTGTCTTGAAAAGATAACAATCTGAATAATGAATATTAGAATAACTAAATATATTGATTTAAAAATATTATTCCTAATAATTATAGTCCTAATATCCAACTCTTTAAAAGCCCAAATAAAGATATCGGGAAAGATTGAAAATAAATTAGGAGAACCTATTGAATATGCTACAATTCAATTGCTTTATGATTCGGTTTATAATCAATCAGCGTTGAGTGATTCTCTCGGGAGATACAAAATAATTGCTTCAAAAAAAGGAAATTGTGAATTATTGGTAAATATGTTAGGATATTTACCTGCTCGTAAAAAAATTAATCTTAAAAAAGATACAATTATAAATTTTATATTGAAAGTTGACACTACTATTCTTAATACAGTAACAATTATTGGTAACAAAAATTTAATAAAATCAGAACCTGACAGACTTATTGTTAATATTAAAGGAAATATTGAAACAAAAGGAAAAGAAACAACTCAAATTTTAAAACAAATGCCAAGTGTTAACTTATCAAACAATTCGCTAAATATGTTTGGCAAATCCTCTGTTGTAGTTTACATAAACGACCGTATTGTAAGGTTAAGCGGGCAATCATTGTTAAGTTATTTAAACTCATTGCCACCTGATATTATCAATAATATAGAAATAATATCTTCACCACCTGCTAAATAC
>JALTEO010000020.1 GCA_027073875.1 Bacteroidales bacterium | reverse complement strand
GTTTATAATTATGTGCAAAAAGGATATGGGATAGGATTTACCAGAACAGTTTCAGCTTGTGTTTACAGAAAATGAGAGACTTTTTACAAAAAAGGATAACACTAATTCATCAATCTGAATACCAGTTCTTTTAGCAATTCTCCTTGGTCAGTTTCAATGCTATTAACACCTTTTGATTTCATATCGTATTCGCGAAGCAATGAAATATTTTCCATCAATTTAGAAACGGGATAAATACGGGCAGGAACATCATAATCTTTAAGAAAATAAGGATTTACACCCATCTTGGATGCTAAAGTATTTCTATCTACCTTACCTTTTATGGAATGATAAACCAATATTTTCGAAAAATATTGAGTTAAAAATGAGATAGTCATTACAAAAGGATGGTCTTTGGGATTTTGACTAAAATGATTGGCAATAAAAAAAGATTTGTATTGATTTCGTTGTCCGACAGCATTGAGTAACTCAAAAATATTGAAGTTTTTACTGATGCCGATATTTTCTTCAATGTGATCTTCGGTAATCGTTTTTGTGTCGGTAATCAGAATAATTAATTTATCCAGTTCGTTAGCAATTTTACTCAAGCTATTGCCCAAAAATTCCACCAACATACTAGTCGCTTTTTGGGTAATTGAGAATCCCTTTTCAGCAAGATATCCGCTAATCCAAGTATTTACTTTTTCACCTTTGACTTCGGGAGATTCAAGAACTACAAATTGTTTATTGATGTCTTTAAAGAACTTCTTTCGTTTATCAACCTTACCTTTGTAATTAATAACAAGGATGGTGGATTTCAGCGGGTTCTCAAAATAAATACCTAGTTTTTCAATTTGTTTAAGTTGCTGTGCTTCTTTAATGATAACAATCTGATAGTTAGACATCATAGGAAACCGGCGGCACACATTGATTATTTCTTCAGGGGAACTGTCTTTGCCATAAAAAACTGTGAAGTTGAAATCTTTTTCGGATTCTGCCAATACATTATTTTCGATATATTCAGTGATTTTATCAATATAAAAAGACTCTTCACCCCAAAAGAAATAGAGTGGTGAGTAAATTTTTTTTTCCAGTTTGCTGATAAAATCTCGATAGGTTTTCATTTGTCTTTATCTACGGTAAAACAGAGGCAAATTTAATAAAGATACTCCCTAACAAAATAAAATAAATAAAAAGTTTTCAAAAGGGTTATTCACTTTTTGTATTTCTTAAAACTCAAGTTCAAAATAAAAAAGCCCTTCCTTTCGAAAGGGCTTTTGATAGATTTATTTTATTTCTTTCAGTCGTTTAGGACCTTGCTCAAATATTTCTTCAGGTACTTGTCCCCTAAATAATTTGAAGTTTTCAATATACCGGGTAGCAAGCTCATCATATTTTTGCCAGTATTCATCTTTATTACCCCAAGCATTTTCGGGCTTAAATAGTTCATCGGGGACATCGGGACATGACAACGGTACATTAAATCCAAACAATTTATCTTTCCGGTATTTCACATTATCTAATTCTCCGTCAAGTGCAGCATTCAGCATACGGCGGGTATAACGAATACTGATTCGTTTACCTACACCAAATTTTCCGCCTACCCAACCGGTATTGACCAACCATATTTTAGCACCTGATTTTTCGGCTTTGCTGCGAAGTAATTTGGCATAGTAATATGGATGATGAACCATAAACTGAGCACCGAAACAAGCATTGAAAGTAATCTTGGGTTCAATATCGAGTTCCATTTCCGTACCTGCAATTTTTAATGTATAACCACTCATAAAATGATAAATGGCTTGTTCCATTGTTAGTTGAGCAATAGGAGGCATCACGCCTTGTACATCTGCCATCAAAAAGATGATGTTTTTGGGCTGTACCTTTACCATTTTCTCCGGTATGGCATTGGGAATAAACTCAATAGGATAAGACATTCTGGTGTTTTCCGTTAAACTATCATCGTCCAAATCAATATATCTGGAACCCGGGTCATAGACTACATTTTCCAAAATAGAGCCGAACCGCTGTGTACACGCATATATTTCAGGTTCTGCTTCAGCTGATAAGCGAATTACTTTTGTATGGCATCCACCTTTGAAATTAAACACACTGGTATCGCTCCAACCATGTTCATCATCACCTATCAAGCGGCGTTTAGAATCAGCTAACAAGGCAGTTTTTTCTGTTTCACTAAAACCAAAAAAAAGAGCGACATCATTATTCTTACCAACATTTGCCGAACAGTGCATTGCCATTACATCACGCAAAGGCAACAAATAATTCATAATGGTAAAAATAGTATTTTTAATTTCTCCACCATAACTTGTTCCGACAATAATAGCTATCCTTTGTGAAAAATTAATTACAACGGCTGTCTCGCTCAGCGTTCCATCAATTCGTGGATCAACATTAAATGACGGTACAGAAATTAAAGTAAATTCCGGAACAAAATTTTTGTGTATCCCGCGTTCGCTAAAAGTATTCAACATATTACGGGCAAATAAACTTTGCCATGCTGTATCGGTAATTACACGCACATTTAGCTTGTAATCAGAGTCTGAACCGGCATATACATCCTGAACAAACAGTTCTTTACCCTGTAAAAAAGCAAGTAACCGTGTGTAGATACTATTGAATTTTTCCTCGGTAATCGGACGATTGTATTCTCCCCAGTCAATGATGTTTTCTGTTGACAGTTCTTTTACAAGATATTTGTCGTTAGTAGCTTGTTCTGTCCATTTACCTGTATGTATTAAAAGCGGTCCACCATTAACTATTCTTCCTTCGTTACGGATAATGGCTTCTTCGTAAAGTGCAGCTTCAGGAAGATTCCAGTAAACCGTTTCTAAATGCTTAAACCCATGATGCCCCAAGTCGTAATCACTACTAAATTCTCCAGCTTGTTTTTGTGCGGGTGTTGGAAATTTAAAATATTTCATTTCTCAATTTTTTTATCGAATAAATAATTCGTAATCAAACTAAATCCAGTCTCTTACAAGTTTTCTTTCACCAATATATAATTCACTGGGTGCATTCGGGTCAATAGCCCATTTAATGCGTTCCATCCCTTCGATAATATCTTTGATAGAACCGCAATATGACAAACGCAAATAACCTTCAAGACCGAACGCTACACCCGGCATTGCCAAAACGCTTACTTTGTCAAGTAAAAATGAAGATAGTTTTTGCGAATCTTTTTCAAAAGCTGAAAAATCAGCAAACACATAATAAGTACCTGCCGGTTTTGTAAAACGAACACCATCAATAGCTTTCAATTGTTGAAGCATTATATTACGGTTATTTTCCAAGGTCGTTTTCAAACTGTCAACACCCGACTGAACACCGTTAATTGCTGCCATTGCAGCTTTTTGTAAAAGAGCAGAGGGTCCTGCTGTTTGGTGACTTTGGATATTAGTCATCACCTTAATTAAGTTTTTGTTAGCAACAGCCCAACCAATACGAAAACCGGTCATAGCATAAGATTTACTAACACCATTTATAACAATAATTTTTGAATTTTCTTCCGGTTTTTTTGCATAATCATAAGCTACTACCGGTTTTTTATCTTCAAACAACAAGCGATGATAAATATCATCCATTATCAAATAAATACCTTTTTCCTCGGTAAATTGAACAATCTCTTTGATAAATTTAGCTGAATATTGAACACCTGTAGGATTATTCGGACTATTAATAATGATAGCTTTAGTGTGTGAGGTTACATTTTGTTCAATATCCTCTATCTGAGGATAAAACGAACCGTCTTTAGGGTAAACCGGAACAGGAACAGCACCTATTAATCTTGCCATTTCCGGATAGCTTACCCAGTATGGTGCAGGAAATAACAGTTCATCTTGTGGATTTAAAATAGCTTGCAAAGCAACCATTAGAGATTGTTTTGCACCGTTGGAAACAATTATATTTTCCGGATCAACTTTCCGACCATAATATTTTTCGGTATACCGAACAACAGCATGTTTCATATCACGAAGCCCGTCAGAAGGGGAATACCGTACTTCGGCACCATCTAAGAAAGATGCAGCAGTGGTTATTGCTTCTATTGGGGCTTTACTTTTGGGCTCACCACCACCAAGATGGATAACGGGTTCACCTTTTGCCTTTAAAATGGCAAAGGTTTCGTTCAACTTTAGTGTTGCTGATTCACCTATTGATTTTCCTATTAAACTTATACTCATTTTATGATGATTTTATTAAAAAAAAGGCACAATTTAGAAACTATTTCTTGAATAGAAATCAATATTTATTAG
>JALTEO010000019.1 GCA_027073875.1 Bacteroidales bacterium | reverse complement strand
CATTATAAAGTGTTTGTAGTATGCGAACCCAACATCAAGTTTACCTCTTCCGAAAAGACTGCTATGATGAACTTTGTAAAAAACGGTGGTGGCCTTTTTATGGTTTCCGACCATGATAATTCCGATAGAAACGGCGATGGCTACGATTCTCCTGCCATTTGGAACGATTTCATAACAAACAACTCCGTTCAGAATTATCCCTTCGGATTTACTTTTGATTATGAATTTTTTTCCGATGCCACCAACAACATTCCCAACTTACCGGGAGACCCGCTGCTGCATGGCAGCTACGGCAATGTTACTGCCGTTGAATTTTATGGCGGCACCTCCCTTACGCTAAATCATTCGCATAACGCCTCGGTAAAAGGAGTCGTTTATCGTAGTGGATATTCCAACACAGGCAACAACGGTGTGTTATGTGCTTATGCCACTTACGGTAGCGGAAAGGTGGTAGCCATTGGCGATAGCTCTCCTGCCGATGATGGCACCGGCGATACGGGCGATCATTTATACGATGGATGGATAGGCGATGCCAACGGAAATCATGAAAGACTTTTTATGAATGCCACCATTTGGCTCACCGAAAACACCATGGGAATGGCCCTTGCAAAGCCGAATAACGAACAACTCATCATTTACAATACACCAGCCTCCACGCATTTTATCATCAAAGCCTTCGGTGGTAATAATTATACACTCAACATCTATGATCTTTACGGCCAAAAAATGATGACAAAAACCGGCTTACAATCTCAACAATCTTACAGCATTTCACTCTCTACACACGGAATTTTCCCCTACCTTCTAATCAAAGAGGGGCAAGTGGTTAAACGTGGAAAAATAATAAGGTAGTTACCCAACCTTTTTATTTTGTAAACATCTTTATTAAGAATCAAATGAATTAAATGCCAAAATATCATTAACAATGCGATACGATTGTCGCTTGGAAAAGGTAATGTAACGATTAGATTAACGTACTATTTATTGTAAAATGCCGGAGTTGGATAAACTATTTCTTCCTAAGAAACGAACGAGATGCTTATAAAAAAATATACTATCTATGTTTATTTTATAGCTTCAAAACCCTTATTACTTGGTGTACTCAGCCTATTGGTTTTGTTGTTAAGTTATCCTATTTTTACCATTCATACCGATAGTACAGGTGAAGGATGGTTACCAAAAAACTCAAACAAATTACGCATTAAAAATCTCTATCAAAAAAAATTCGGTAGTGATGAGACGCTAATAATTTACCTTACTTTTCCGGATACAACTTCAAAAAGCTATCGCATAGAAACGCTCAAAAAAATCAATGACAGTCTGACAAAAAATATTTACGGAATAGAACATGTCTTCTCAAAATATAGTATTGAACAATTGAAGGGATTGTTGGGCAAAAAATATGCAGAAAAAATCGAATCTGTTTATTTTAACAATAACGATACGACGGGAGAAATTATTTTTTTAAAACAAAGATTGGGAAAAGAGATTATTAAAGAGCGCGGTTTTTTGTTAGATTCTATCAGAAAAACGCTTTCGGGTATTACACCCCAAAGCGTAAAGGTAAACATTTCAGGGCAAGGTATTGTTTTTGATGAAATTAATCGTTTAATTACTACTGATTCCGTCAAATTGTTTATTATCTGTTTTTTTATTATCATTCTATTACTATGGTGGCAGGTAAAATCAAAAAAATATCTTCTTTTAAGTTTAGGGCTTGTACTATTTACGATGCTTCCTTCTTTATCGTTATTCGGATGGCTTCATGTACCATTCAATATGATTACGATGACAGTACCCTTGCTTTTTGCCATTAACTTTTCTTCGTATGCCGTCCATATTATCACAAAAGAGTCAAACAATACTCATCGTTATATTGCGAAAAAGGTACCTCCTGTTTTTACTTCCGCTTTAGCCTCCATTATTGGTTTCGGATCATTATCGGTAAGCAACATTAAAATAATTTCACAATTCGGAATACTTTCATCCCTAGGTATTTTCACAGGTCTTGCCGTGTTATTTTTAATCGGCATTCCTCTTGCCGTGCGTCTTGTTAAAAAAAATATTCATGTTGAAAAAAAAATCCCTATCAGTTACTTTTTAGAAAACTATTACCACAAATTAAATTATAAGATTTCACTCTTTTTAGTATTTTTATCACTAATCATGGTCGGTATCAGTATCGATATAGCCCCCACAATTAGTGTAGATACTAATATGATACATTTTATGAAGCCTAATAATCCGGTACGGCAATCCATAAACTATATACAAAAGCACTATGGCGATGCAAACACGATAATGATGTTGGCACAAAAAACAGATAGCAGCAAACTGTCTAATAAGGATCTTCGTAAGATTCATAAAGTATGCCAACAAATGAACAAGCTTTCGTTTGTACGCAATGTAGCTGATTACAAATTGTGGTTTCCGGCTATTGCAAAACTTTCTTTAATAAATAGTTATGCATCCAAAGCGTTGTCCAACGGTTTTTTAACAAAAGACAGAAAATATTCTAAATTATCATTCAACATACCCACCGGCACCGTTCACGAAATGAAGCTAATGCTTAATAAAATAAATCAAATAACGGAAAAGGAATTAAAAGGTACTTCCATAAAGATTTCACCTGCCGGATTTTTACCTTTGTACATAGAACAAATAGACACAATTGTTCAAGGAATGATGTCGGGTTTAGCTTTAGCGGTAGTGCTTATACTCATTGTAATGATTGTTTTGGTAAGAGATATCAAATTAGGAATAATAACAATTATTGTAACCATGCTACCGCTTTTTATACTCGCTATCATTATGAAAATATTTGCCATTTCTTTTGATGTTGGAACGGCTATTATTTTTTCAGTGGTTATTGGAATGATTGCGGATGATGCATTGCATATCATTTGGAGTTACAAACAAACTTTAAAAAATAATAAGCAACAAAGTACAATAGCGATTTTTTCTATTTCGGTACGAAAGATTATTTATCCCTGTATCGTTACATCCATCATGTTTTCAATAGGATTCAGTGTGTTGATATTTAGCAAAATATCAATTGTTGAAAATTTCGGTATTCTTTCTGCTGCAACCATTATATTGGCTTGGATAAGCGATTTTTTAATTTTTCCTGCACTGTTATCCATCTTATATCCAATAAAAACAGAATAGACATGACACACAAGGTTCTCCGTTTTTTAGCACATTTGGTTTCGGCGTTTTTCATCCCGTTGTTAATACCAACCTATCTTTTCGCCATTATTTTTATTTTTTTTCCACAGGCTACACACATTGGCAACCCAATTGAAGAAAAGACGCTATTATGGACAGTGTTTATTATCACGGTAGTAATTCCCGCATTGGTTGTGCTGCTACTTTATAAACTACAATTTATTTCATCGGTCTTTTTGTTTAAGCGAGAAGATCGTATTATCCCACAATTATTTACACTATTCTTTTACACGCTCTTCACCCTTTTTTTGATCGTAAAATATGGAATACATGATATCTTTGCTTTGATTATGCTTCTCAATTCTCTCTCGCTGTCAATAACATTTGTTATTACAAACTATTGGAAAATAAGTACACATGCTTCAGGCGTTTTTGGTTTTCTAACAGTAATAGCTATTTTGTTTTATAAATATCCGTTTACACATTTTATGCCTATGTATCTTATTATTCTTTTTTTAACAGTTTCGGTGCTTGTTGCAAGATTATACTTAAAAGCGCATACGGCTGCTCAGATTTTTGCCGGAAGTGCATTGGGTATTTTAATGGGCATCCTTTTACTTTTTTTTTATTAATCTCACAATGAACAATGAAGATAATCCACGTAACAGACACCTCTATTTACAATTTTGACGGGATAACAACCTATATTAATGAACTACTTGAGGTATCGGACAAACGGGGCGATATATCTATGATTATTACAACAACCCCAGTTGGAGAAAGAGTAAGAGAAATAGGTTCTTCCAAAGCCCATGTAAAAACTTTTAAATGTTGGCGTTTTCCCGGAAAGCCAAAATTAGTTGTCATTTTCCCTGAAGGTCTTGAGAAAATTATTTCCGATTTTAACCCCGATACAATTTGGATACATACCATTGGAACATTGGGAATGAAAGTGGCACGAATTGCAAAAGACAGATACAGTGTCGTCTATACAAAACACTGTTTCGATGGTGACTTATGGAATGGGTATTTGAACATCCCATCGGCCTTTCATTGGTTCTTTAATTATGTATCTCAAAGTTTCGAAAATAAAATTTTGA
>JALTEO010000018.1 GCA_027073875.1 Bacteroidales bacterium | reverse complement strand
ATGTGAAATAATTACAAAAGCTAGAATGCGTGTAATATACGATTAAAATAAAAAAAAGTTACTTAAATCTATAAAAAAATTATTTAAACAGTCTTATTTCTTATGTTAATGTAATTTTTTTTGAATATAGATAATGATTCAAGATAAAAGAAATTGAATAAATAAATTTACCTTTTCTGTAGCGTATAAGGTAGAAAAATAGAGTTGAATACACTATGTTAAAAAAAATAAATAAAACTAAAAAAGATGTTAAAAAACTTGACTTTTGGGATAAATGTATATTATTTTTGAAGTTATCAAATTTAAAAAAGGAGGTTATTATGCCAAGAAGAGATAAAACAGGTCCGGCAGGACAAGGTCCGATAACCGGCAGAGGATTAGGTGATTGCACAGGCAGTCGTGGTAATTATGGTAGTGGTTTTGGCTTCCGTCACGGATTTGGTCGTGGCAGGGGCTACGGTCAGGGTTTCGGCTTTCATCATGGCTATGGTTATTCCTATTCCGCACAAGACGAAAAGCAATGGTTGGAAAATGAGATTCATTCATTGAAAGACCAATTGGCTTATTTTGAAAAACGGTTATCCGATTGGAATAAAGACGGAAACCAAAATGTTGAACAATAAAAAGAGGAGGTCGTTATGAGTTTTGGAAACGGTATGGGCTCCGGAGAAGGCAGAGGTCTTGGCCGGGGCGAAGGAAAAGGAATGGGACAAGGCAGTGGTCGCGGCTTAGGTCGTGGCGGCGGACAAGGCAGAAACAACGGTGGCAGTTTTGGTCCCGGAGGGTTCTGCGTATGTGCTAAATGCGGTGAAAAAGTACCACATCAATCCGGTACAAAATGTACTGAATTGAAATGTCCTAAATGTGGACACACAATGGTTCGTGAGGAACTGTTGGAACAAAACCGTAAAAAGTAAATTTTGAGACCTTTGCAAAACCTAAAAGAAACTGTCATTCTGAGCTGTGCGAAGAATCTCAACATATTGGATGGTAGTTGTTTATAGATTCTTCACTGCGTTCAGAATGACAAAATCAGAAGTTTTGCAAAGGTCTCATTTTCTGATAAGGGGAGGGAATTCTCCCATTGAGGTTATCAATCCACGAACACAGTTCGGGAGGAGATACAGATGGGTGATAATAGAACAAGATAAAAAAATAAACAGACGAAACATCCATGATTAATTTAAAATACACAATGGAAAATCAATAAAATTACGAATTACAAATTAGGAATTACGAATGAAAAATTAAAACTATTAAACTAAGACTAAACTTTATGAACTTTCAACTTTACAAACTTTTGAACTAAAAATAAACAAATGAAAATAGCCATAGCAAGCGGGAAAGGAGGAACAGGAAAAACGACCCTGTCAACCAATTTGGCATCATATCTTGCAGAAACGCATAATGTGGTGTTGACTGACTTAGATGTGGAAGAACCCAACTCAAATCTTTTTATCCAAGGGGACCTGATTATAGAGGAAGAAAAATTCTATGATATTCCCGAATGGAAACAAGACGCCTGTACGCTTTGTAATATTTGCCACGAAGTTTGTAATTATAATGCCATTATCCGTCTTGACGATAAAATAATGGTATTTCCGCAACTGTGTCATAGCTGCTATGCTTGTTCGGAACTTTGTCCCGAAAGTGCTTTGCCGATGAAACCACACAAAATGGGTAAACTGCAATTTTATCAAAACGGTGCACTTTCTATGGTCGAAAGCTGTTTGGATATTGGACAAGAACAAGCCGTACCACTCATAAAACAAACACACAAGTTTGTAGATGAACATTTTGCAAAAGATACAATTCAGATTTTTGACTCGCCGCCGGGAACATCTTGTCCGGTGATGGAAGCTGTTAGTCCTGCCGATTTGGTAATTTTAGTAACGGAGCCAACGCCTTTCGGACTACACGACTTGACTCTCGCCGTAGATACGATGCGACAGTTAGGGAAAGATTTTGGCGTAGTTATCAATCGTTACGGTATTGGCAATGACGATGTCTTGGATTACTGCCAAAAAGAAAAAATTCCTGTCTTGGCGAAGATTCCGAATAGCCGCCGTATTGCCGAACTATATGCAGCAGGAAAATTACTTTATAAATATCTACCCGAAATAAAAGAAATAATGGAAGACTTAGCATTAACTATTATAAAGTGGGAGACAGCATCATGAAAGAAATAGTTGTAATATCGGGGAAAGGCGGCACAGGAAAAACTTCCATTTCAGCATCTTTTGCTTGGCTTGGACGGAAAGATGTTGTGATTGCCGATTGCGATGTAGATGCCGCCGATATGCACTTGTTGCTAAAACCTGATTTTGCCGTTAGCGAAGATTTTTACAGCGGCGAGTTAGCTGTCATTGATGAAGCGGCTTGTACTAATTGCGGAATGTGTAAAGATATTTGCCGTTTTGATGCCATTCCTGTGGTGAACGGACAACATACCATTGATGCTTTAGCTTGCGAAGGTTGTGCCTACTGTGCTCATATTTGTCCGGTAGATGCCATTACGATGGCGGACTTAAATGTCGGAGAATGGTATATCTCAAAGACAAAGATAGGAAACACGCTGGTACATGCCCGTTTGGGGATTGGTCAGGACAATTCGGGGAAGTTAGTGGCAAAAGTAAAAAACGAAGCCAAACGCATTGCCAAAGAAAAAAAAATACCTTTTGTTTTAGTAGATGGTTCTCCCGGAACGGGATGTCCGGTAATGTCTTCGGTAACAGGATCCGATTTTGTGATATTGGTTACGGAACCGACAGTTTCGGGCTTGCACGATTTGAAGCGGGTTTATCAGGTAGTCAAAAAATTTCGTATCCCTGCCGGATGTATCATAAACAAATATGACTTAAATTTGCAGAAAACCCGCGAAATAAAAGCATTTATGGAACAAGAGGGATTATATCATTTAGTCGACCTGCCGTATGATGAATCTTTTACCGATGCAATGACCGTAGGGAAAACAATTGTAGAATACAAACCGAATAAAATAGCAGACTTATTGCGAGAAGCATGGGAAAAACTCAAAATAATTAATAAATCTTAAAATAACCAGCAACCAGCAACCAGTAACCAGTAACCAGTAACCAGAAACAAAAAAAATAAATATAGTAACAAGCTACTTCAATGATGAGATACTTCACTCCGTTCAGTATGACAAGCACTACTTTAAAAACTTTACGAACTTTTAACTTTACAAACTTTTAAACTAAAAATAAACAGATGAAAATAGCATTTACAACAAAAGGAAAAGAATGGGATTCAATGATGGATGCCCGTTTTGGTAGAACCGAATATATTTTGGTTTACGATGATGAGAATGATAACATGGAAGTGGTTGATAACACCGATGTGGTTAATGAAGCCCATGGAGCAGGACCGAAAACAGCCGAACGATTGTTTAATCTGAAACCGGATATTCTGATTACAGGAAATGGTCCCGGAGGAACGGCGGCAAGTGTTTTGGAAAAAACCGAAATAAAAATTTATACCGGTGCAGGTGATATGACCGTAAAAGATGCCTATGAAGCGTTCAAAGAAAATAAGCTAAATCAAATTTGAAAATATGGAATTCTTAGTTGCCTTTGCTACAGACAACGGAAAATTATTTATGGATCGTCATTTCGGTGATGCTGAATTTTACGATATTTATAAAATTTCTAAAACCGATGCTAAATTTCTAGAACGAATTGAAAATACTACTGAGGATGAAAAGCAACATGCTGACCCCGAAAAAGCAAAAGGAATTACCGGTTTGTTAAAGAAAAAAGGCATACAAGTGGCAGTATCAAAAAACTTTGGTCCAAATATCCAACGCATCAAATCAGTATTTGTTTGTGTATTAATCAAAGAGGATATGATAGACGATGGAACAAAAATTATTCAAAACCACATTGAAACAATCTATTACGAATGGCTTTTGGGTGAGAAAAGAGATTTTTTGAAACTTTAAACTAATTTATTTATGCAAAAACATGGTAAATTGTATGAATGTGCGATGGGTGAAAAGAAGCAAAGTGGGAAATCCTTCCAAAAAGGAAAGCGTCATGAACTTGTTTCAGCATCTAAATCTAACCAGATTCCGAAATCCCGAAACAAAGTTTCGAGGACAAACAGTTCGGAATGACAGCAAACATAGGATGACGAAAGTGCAGGAAAATTTGAGATATAAAATTCTATGAATTTCACGGGTTAACCAATATCGAAATACCAACAACATAAAATATTAAATAAATGAAACTGACATGATTAATTTTAAAAAAAAAAATAAAAAAATGTGATAATTAGTTAAT
>JALTEO010000017.1 GCA_027073875.1 Bacteroidales bacterium | reverse complement strand
GAACATATCTAAAAAACTACATATCTTTATCCTAAAATTTTACGCCATGTTATCTATTAAAAATCAATTTATTATGGCTCCCGTTAAATTGGGATATGCCACAGGAGACGGAAAAATAAACGACCGGCATCTGAATTTTTATCGTAAACGGTCAGAATACCTTGGTGCCATGACACCTGAACCATTGTATATGGATAAAGGATTGAGGGAATTACCCACCCAATTGGGAATAGATGATGACGACAAGATTGAAGGGCTAAAACTTTTTACAGACTTACTGCACCAAACAGATACCAAAGCCATTGCTCACTTGAATCATCCGGGCAGAATGGCAAATCCGAAGATTCCGGGAAATTATTGGCTGTCGTCCACCGATAAGCCATGTGAAAATGGTGGTGCTACGCCAAAGAAAATGGAAGGCGAGGATTTTCGTCAGGTTATTGATATGTTTGCAGCTGCTGCCGTAAGGGCGGAAAAAGCCGGTTTTGATTTTGTCGAACTGCAATTCGGACACGGTTATTTAGTGGCACAATTTCTTTCACCGGCAGTTAATGACAGAACTGATGAATATGGTGGTAGTTTTGAAAACCGCACCCGTTTGGCTATGGAAATTTTTGATGCGGTTAAACAAGCAATCAATATTCCTATTATTGTTCGTATAAGCGGTGACGAGATTATTCCTAACGGTTTTCATGTTGGCGAAATGACGAAGTTTGCTGAGCTATTGGAACAAAAAGGAGCTGCTGCTCTTCATATAACAGCAGGAACCGCCTGCCAAACTCCACCGTGGTTTTTTCAACATATGTTTATTCCCAAAGGCAAAACTTGGGAATTGGCAGGGAAAATTAAGGAACGGGTTAATATCCCTGTGATTTTTGTAGGGAGAATACACAACCAAGACGATGTAACTACGCTAAAAGAAAAATACGGAGCGGAATATTTTGCATTGGGTAGAGCATTGGTTGCCGATGAAACCGTTGTAGGGAAAATAACCGGAGAAATTAAGGAAAATATCCGTCCGTGTCTTGCCTGTTCCGAAGGATGTCTCGGTGGTGTGAAATCCGGACAGGGATTGCACTGTGTGGTAAATCCCACTGTGGGGACAGAATTAGAAAAAACAATTACCCGAACCACAAAGAAAGTAGCTGTAGTTGGTGGTGGACTTGCCGGAATGGAAGCGGCAATTATCTTGAAAGAACGCGGTGCCGAAGTGGAAATTTTTGAAAAAGATGCACTGGGGGGACAATTTAATTTGGCATATCTTCCGCCACATAAAGAGAGTTTAAAAGAATTGGTAGATTATTACAAAAAGGAAATTTCCGAAAAGCAAATTCCTGTCATTTACCGCGAAACCACTGCCGAAGATATACTTGCCGGCAATTACGATTCCGTGATTGTGGCTACGGGCTCTGTCCCGAGTGTGCCGCCAATTGAAGGACTGACAACATATTACTGGACAGAATTTTTGAATGATGACCAACTGCCAGAAAATGAGAAAATATTGATTGTAGGCGGTGGGCTTATCGCCATTGAAGTGTCAGCAAAACTGATTTCAAAAAACAATGAAGTCATTATCGTGGAGATGTTGCCTGATGTTGCCAACGGGATGGAAATGATAGAACGCGTTATGACTTTAAAGGAACTAAAAGAAAACGGTGTTGTTATCTATACTTCTTCGGTAGTTGAAAAGATTGACGGCGAAACAGTAACGGTAAAAAGCGAAAAAGAACGGTTTACGCTTACAGGCATTCAACGCATTGTAATGGCAACGGGAATGCGTTCATTAAATCCGTTAGCAACAGAATTGGGAGGCAAGCTACCTGTAACGGTTATCGGCGATGCTAAAAAAACCGGCAAAGCCCAAACTGCTATTATGGATGGTTTTGTGGCAGGACTTTCTGCTGAATGATATTCTTTGATGACTTTATATAGGTTATTAACCTGAATTCGATATAAGAAATACTCACAGCTTTTTGATATTTTTCTTAGGCAAGTCATATTTTTGAAGGACTATCGGGATAATCCAATAAAATATGAGGAAGTATAAGGGAAATATCATAAAGCCCTATAGGGAAAGCAAATAGAAAAAATCTTTTAAAAAGAAGTCTTTTGTAATAACCCGTTATGACTGCAAGACTTCTTTTCAAAATTTTAATCCCTATTTGCTCTCTGAGATTCATTTATTATGTCGAACTCAGGTTATTAGCTTAACTTCCATAAGTTATTCAGATGGCTCTGTCTGAAGTTGTTTTAAATTCTTGATAAACCTTTTTTCATTAAATGGATTACCATATTTTATAATGTCGAATAATTCGACAGTAACACATTGTGCAATTAGTGTTTTTATTTCACTAATTCAGTCCAAAGATAGGGGGTTGAAACATAATAATAGTACCGTACGAAAGGATTCGTGCTGCAACTGTGTATAAGATGAAAAGTGGTCAATCATTGTCAAAATAATAGTTAATTTTCAAATAATCAACAAAATACGAAAAAAATAAAATAACATTTCTCTGTATTTATTTTATGCTGAAGCATAGTAATTTTAATGTTTAGCATTTATGCTAAATTAATCTGTAATACGGTCGATTTGTATAGAGTTTTACAATCATTGTTGTCCTTGATAGTACCTATGTAATGAGACAAAAAGCAAATCTTAGAATACACACAAAAAAAGGACACTACATTTTTTTTCATAAGTAAAATAGGATAATAAAATAAGCTGTATAACTCAAAGAAAATATTGACAATAAAAAATTTGCCTGCTCATATATTCACCATACCTTTGCAAAAAAATTCTTAGGTGTAGATGAATCTTATTAAATTTGATAAAACCCAACTGGTAAATCTTGAATATTCACTTAATAGAGAAATACTTAGAGTAAACAAGTTTGGCAGTTACGCTTTTTCGACCATCATTTTTTGTAATACGCGGAAATATCACGGCTTATTATCTTGTCCGTGTGAGAATTTAGATGGAGGCAATCATATTCTGTTATCCTCATTAGATGAGACGGTTATTCAGCGCGAACGGTCTTTTAATATGGGGATTCACGGTTATCCGGGGTTATATTCGCCACGCGGACATAAATACCTGAGAAGCTTACATACTTCCCCCATTTTATATCACACTTACCGTGTTGGCGGTGTGGTACTTAAAAAAGAAATCCTGTTCAACTCGCAAAACAATCAGGTTTTTATCCGTTACACGCTTTTAGATGCACACTCACCGACAAAATTACAATTCCGTCCGTTTTTGGCATTCAGAAATGTTCACAACCTGAGTAAAGCCAATATGTATGCCGACACATCGTTTTTTACGGTTGCCAATGGTATAAAGATGAAACTTTATCGCGGATACCCGTATTTGTATATGCAGTTTTCCAAAAAAGTAGAATATGTTCATTATCCGCAGTGGTATTACAACATTGAATATCTCGAAGAAAAGCGACGGGGCTATGATTATCACGAAGACCTGATGGTTCCCGGATACTTTGAAGTCAATATGAAAAAAGGTGAATCGTTGGTATTTTCAGCATCTGTCAATGAGGAAAAGACCCGTTCATTCAAGAGTGCTTTTGAAAATGAATTGAAAAGCCGTAAGCCGTTAAAGAAATTTGGTGATATTTTGCGTGATGCCGGCAAACAGTTTATTGTAAAAAAAGGAACACGAACAGAGTTAAATGCCGGCTATCCGTGGTTTGGCGGATGGGGACGCGATACTTTTATTGCCTTGCCAGGATTAACACTGCCGCAAAAAGATTATGCTTTGTTTCATGCCGTAATAAAAACCATGATTAACCGTATGCGAGGACCATTGTTTCCTAATACGCTTGATAAAAATTATGCTGCCTACAATTCGGTAGATGCACCGCTGTGGTTTATTTGGGCATTACAGCAACTGGCTATTAGTGAGGGATCTACAAAAACAGTATGGGCAAAATATCATTCCAAAATTAAAAAAGTTTTAGATGGTTACCGGCGGGGAACAGACTTTAATATCCACATGACAGATAACCGGCTTATTTATCAAGGCGATAGAGGCATGGCTCTGACATGGATGGATGCCATAGTTGATGGAAAGCCCGTTACGGCAAGATATGGTTGGGCAGTGGAGATTAATGCTTTATGGTATAATGCCGTGTCATTTGCTTTGGAGGCAGCTAAGGAAAATTTAGATGATAAGTTTGTAAAATTTTGGAAAGATTTTCCTGAAAAAATCAGACAGTCTTTTGTGGATACTTTCTGGCAATCATCTAAAAGCTACTTAGCCGATGTGGTCAATGATGAGGGTAGTAACTGG
>JALTEO010000016.1 GCA_027073875.1 Bacteroidales bacterium | reverse complement strand
CACGACTGGCTGACTTATCCTGCCGGCATTGCCGCTAAAGAAGTGTCGGGAAAACCACTGGTAATTCATGTGCATGCTACGGAATTTGATCGCAGTGGCGAAAATGTTAATCAAGCAGTATTTGATATTGAGAAACAAGGTATGCTGAAAGCTGACCGTGTGATTACCGTGAGCAATTATACACGGGATATTGTCATCAATAAATATGGCATCAATCCCGATAAAGTCTTTACGGTACATAATGGTGTGGAACCTATTCAGAATATTGAGCATTTTAAGTTAAAAAAGACACTGAATCATAAGATAGTTACCTTTTTGGGACGGATAACTTTTCAGAAAGGTCCTGATTATTTTGTAGAAGCGGCGTATAAAGTTTTGCAAAAAGACGAAGATGTACATTTTGTAATGGCAGGTAGCGGCGATATGCTAGAACGAATCATTAAGCGGGTGGCTGAATTACGAATGGGTGATAAATTTCATTTTGCAGGATTCCTGAAAGGTAACGATGTGTATAGTATGTATGCCATGAGCAATGTGTATGTAATGCCGTCGGTATCGGAACCGTTTGGTATTGCTCCACTGGAAGCCATGCAGTCGGAGGTACCGGTTATCATTTCAAAACAATCGGGTGTATCTGAAATATTAAACCATGCCATAAAAATTGATTTTTGGGATGTGGATGCCATGTCGGACGCTATTTATGCTATGTTGCATTATGATGGAATCAATAATATGTTCCGCAAATACGGGAAAGTGGAAGTGGAGAATTTAAAATGGGATAATGCCGCTCATTTGCTTAAAATAATTTATCAGAAGTTGCTGAAATGAAATATTCATGATTAATTTAAAACATACAAGGGAATGATTATTTTAACATTGTGAATAACTAAAAATAAACAAGTGAAAATTGAAAGAATTACTGTCACCCACCTTAATCCTCCCGTCAAGGGAGGAATTCTCCCCTTGATGGGGAGACACAGAGGGGTGATAAGAAAATAAAAAAATAAACAGATGAAAATAATTAACTTTTATTTCCAAGTTCATCAACCTTACCGGTTAAGGCGATACCGTTTTTTCGATATAGGCAGTAACCATCATTATTATGATGACTTTGCCAATCGTTCTATTATGCGAAAAGTGGCAGAAAAATGCTACTTGCCTACCAATCAGGTGTTTTTGGATTTGATAAATGCTTTTGGAAGTCAGTTTAAAATTAGTTATTCGCTATCGGGAACAGTTATTGACCAATTTCAGGAATATGCACCGGAAGTGCTGGAAAGTTTCCAACGGTTGGTAGATACCGGAAATGTAGAGATTTTGTCCGAGACCTATTCACATTCTTTGTCGTCGTTGACTAATGAGGATGAATTTAAGCGGCAAGTAAAACTACACGATAAGAAAGTAAAAGACTTATTTGGCATCAAACCGAAAACTTTCCGGAATACCGAGTTGATTTATTCTAACGAAATAGGGCAGATGGTTGCCGATATGGGCTTTGAGTCACAGTTGACAGAAGGTGCCAAGCATGCTTTGGGATGGAAAAGTCCTAATTTTGTATATCAGAATGTATTAAATCCAAAAATGAAATTGTTGCTCAAAAATTTTCAATTGAGTGACGATATTGCTTTTCGCTTTTCAAATCGTGCGTGGAAAGAGTGGCCGTTAACCGTTGAAAAATTTGTAAACTGGGTAAATAATTTGCCCGAGAAAGAAGAAGTTGTCAATTTGTTTATGGATTATGAGACTTTTGGTGAACATCAATGGGCTGAGACAGGCATCTTTGAGTTTCTGAAAGCATTACCGGAATATGCCTTAAGAAATGGTATTAAATTTCTGACACCGAACGAGGTGGTGAAAACCATTGACCCTGTGGGCGGATACGATGTGTCTTATCCTATTTCGTGGGCAGACGAGGAGCGAGACCTTACAGCATGGCTTGGTAACGATTTGCAGGATGATGCTTTCAAGAAATTGTACGATTTGAGCCAAAAAGTAAAACAAATAGCAGACCCTGATATTCAGAGAGATTGGTTATATTTACAGACAAGTGACCATTTTTATTATATGTGTACCAAATGGTTCTCCGATGGCGATGTACACAAATATTTTAATCCGTACGACACACCTTATCAGGCATATATTAACTATATGAATATTTTATCCGATTTTATTGAACGGGTGAATCAGGCAAAGCCAAAAGTTAGGAAAGTAACAAAAAAGAAATAATTGTAATGGAAGTAGAACTATTATCGCTGATAAAACAAAAGACACAAGAAAAGAGTGCTCTAAAAATTTCCGAGAAAGTAATTGCCGGTGAGCGAATTACAGAAAGCGAAGGGCTTTATTTATACGAGAAGGCAGATTTGGGCTATTTGGCAATGCTGGCAAATTATATTCGCAAAAAAAGATTTGGCAAGGAAACCTATTTTAATAAAAATTTCCATATTGAACCGACTAATATTTGCATCTATAATTGTAAATTTTGCTCGTATAAACGGAAAAAAGGGGAGCCGGATAGTTGGGACTACTCCAAAGAGGAAATGCTGGATATTGTCCGCAAATACAAAGATACGGATGTAACTGAGGTCCATATTGTCGGGGGCGTGCATCCTGACCACGATTTACACTTTTACGGAGAACTGATAGCAGACATCAAGAAGATAATGCCCGACATTCATGTGAAGGGATTTACGGCGGTAGAATTGGAATTTATGATTCGTAAGGCACATATGCCGTTGGAGGAAGGTCTAAAGCGGCTTAAAGAATACGGATTGGATTCCATTCCCGGTGGTGGAGCGGAGATTTTTGATGCCGAAATCCGCAAAGAAGTATGCGACGAAAAAACGACAACAGATTTGTGGCTGAAAATTCATGAAACGGCACATCACCTCGGAATACCCTCTAATGCGACCATTTTGTATGGACATATCGAAAAATACGAGCACCGGATTTCGCATATGGCAGCACTTCGGGAGTTGCAAGATAAAACGAATGGTTTTAATGCATATATCCCGTTGAAATTCAGAAAAGAAAATAATCATTTGGCATATATAGGCGAAGTGCCTTTAATTGAGGATTTACGAAATTTTGCCGTGTCGCGAATTTTTCTGGATAATATCCCACACCTGAAAGCGTATTGGCCAATGTTGGGAAAACAGCTGACACAGCTGGCGTTGTCGTTTGGCGTAGATGATATTGACGGAACCATTGATGATTCGACAAAAATTTATTCCATGGCAGGCGTTGACGAGCAACATCCAACAATGACCACTGAAGAAATTATCCGCTTGATAAAACAGGTTGATTTGGAGCCGGTGGAACGAGATACGGTTTATAATGTAATCCGAAAATATTAATTTGCTTTATTCCTGTATGAATAATGCGGGTTAATCGGTGTAAACTATCATTTTTCTAATATTTAAAATCAAACTTATCCAATCCGAGAATGGCTTGGCTGAGCAGGTCAATTGCTGCGGCAACATCTTTTTTGTCAACACTTTCTATTACGGAATGAATGTAGCGGGTAGGGATTGAGATAGCTCCTGTAACGCTGCCCCCCGGATTCATCCGTTGTATATTGGCTGTGTCGGTTCCGCCGGCAGGCAATAGTTCGGGTTGCCACAAGATTTTATTTTTGTCGGCAATTTTTTTCAAGTAATTAACCATCCGGTAGTCGGCAATGGCAGAGGAGTCCATAATTTTGATAGCACATCCTTTACCGAGTTCGGTAACCTTTTCTTGCGGTTTGGCTCCGGGTGTATCAAAAGCGATGGTGGTATCCAGCCCAAAACCAAAGTCCGGCTCAATACTGAGGGAAGCAACTTGTGCACCACGGATGCCTACTTCTTCTTGTGCCGTAAACACAGCAAATAAATCATAGGGGAGCTCCTTGTCTTTGAGAGCGTGTAGTGTTTCAATCAGTATAAAAACAGAGATGCGGTTATCAAGCGATTTTCCGTTGATACAATTTCCCATTTCTATAACTTCTCGTTCGCGGGTTACGGGGCTGCCGATAGGAATTTGTTTTTCAATATCTTTTTTAGGTAAGCCCACATCAATGAAAAAATCTGTTAGTTCCAATCCTTTCTTGCGTTCATCGGCTTTCATCAGGTGAATCGGTTTTGTGCCCATCACACCAATAAAATCTTTTTTGCCGTGAACTATCACGCGTTGAGCAGTCAGTGTTTTCGGGTCAAATCCTCCAAGTGGATGAAAACGGATAAAACCGTCATCATCAATATAATTGACAATAAACCCGATTTCGTCCATGTGTGCACCTACCATTACTTTTTTATCAGCTTTACCTTTCCGAATCCCGATAACATT
>JALTEO010000015.1 GCA_027073875.1 Bacteroidales bacterium | reverse complement strand
AATGATCACCGTATCGATATTTTTGTCGGTCGTTTTTCTGCCGAATCAACCGCTGATGTAACAACACAAGTAGATAGAACTATTCATTATGAACGCGATGTTACTTCAGCCGAAAGCTGGATGCAATACGGATTATGTATTGCTTCCGACCAAGGAGGCGATGGTAATGGTGATGATGATGAATCTGATGCCGAGCATGAAGACAATATCAAAGCCGATTATTTAAACTATGGTTATACCGGAGTGGCAACATGTTATCAAAGTAATTCCGGAGAAACAGACACAACTATTTCTAATGCTATCAATACCCATTGCGGTGTTATTTCATATACAGGTCACGGAGATGTAACAATGTGGTATAGTGTTAACCCAAATCATTACACCAATACAGATGTTAATGCCTTAACCAATGAAAATGAATTACCATTTATTTTTTCAGTAGCTTGTGTTATTGGAGATTTTGTTGATAACACTTGTTTCTCAGAAGCATGGCAACGGGCAACAAATGATGGTAAACCGACAGGGGCAATTGCCAATATCGGTTCTACTATTAACCAATCATGGGATTCACCAATGGATGCACAAGATGAGATGGTAGATATTTTGGTGGAAAGCTACAGTAATAATATCAAGCGGACTTTTGGCGGACTAGTTGCCAATGGCTGGGGAATGATGATTGACGATTATGGTTCAGATGGTGAAAAGATGGCTGATACTTGGACAGTCTTTGGCGATGCTTCTGTAATGGTTCGCACAAAACAACCACAAGATATGACAATTTCTCATGCCGATGGGATTAATGTAGGTGCTACCTCGTTTAATGTTGATTGTGACGCTGAAGGAGC
Source organism: Bacteroidales bacterium (assembly GCA_027073875.1). GTDB lineage: Bacteria > Bacteroidota > Bacteroidia > Bacteroidales > JALTDM01 > JALTEO01. Next base: position 3,487 of record JALTEO010000015.1, on the reverse strand, counting down.
ATTAGTTTCCATCACTAAAGATAATGTTATTTTTGGAACCGGATATGTTTCCGGAGGGTCTGTTGATGTTCAGCTGGATTCTACAATATCGGATACAGGCAATATCTTGGTTACGGTTACTGCCTACAATAAAGTTACTTATCAACAGTTAGTTCCTATTGTTCAACCTACTGATCCACCGGTATGTAATTTCTCTGGAACACCAACAACTATTACTGCAGGTGAAAGTGTTCAGTTTACTGATTCGTCAACAGAATATCCTACCTCGTGGTCGTGGACATTTGATGGAGCCGACCAAACCAACAGCACAGAAAGGAACCCGGCTATTACTTATTCTACACCGGGAACTTACGATGTTTCTCTTACAGTTACAAATAATGTAGGTTCTGATTCAACAACCAAAACTGCTTACATTACCGTAAACGAGATCTCTGATCCGCCGGTTGCTGATTTTGTTGCAGATAATACAACAATTGTTGAAGGACAAACAGTAAACTTTACGGATTTATCTACTAATATGCCGACTTCTTGGAGTTGGTCATTTGAAGGAGGAACACCCACAAGCTCCACAGAACAAAATCCTTCAGTTGTTTACAATACAGCCGGAACTTACAATGTTTCGTTAACAGCCACTAATTCTATTGGTGACGGAACAGAAACAAAAACAGCATATATTACCGTTACACCTCCTACCTACTGTGATGCAGGTGCAGCAGACAAATGGGAGTATATTGATGGTGTTACCTGTGGCACAATCAATAACCAGTCAACAGGATGGTCAACAGGAGGTTATGGCGACTACACCAGTATGTCAACCAATGTTACAACAGGAGGAACAGTAGATATAACCGTTACAATAGGTAATGTTTATAGTGCTGATCAAGTATATGCATGGGTCGATTGGAATGTAGATGGAGATTTTAACGATGCCGGAGAAAAAGTTTTTAATTCTTCAACAAACGGACAAGCATCATATAGTTTTACCATTAATATTCCGGATACTGCTCCTCAGAAAAACACCCGACTTAGAATCCGCTTAAATGATAGTAGTAACGGTTCAAATAATACACCTTGCGGGACATCTGATTATGGAGAGGTAGAAGACTATACCTTATCAATTTTTCCTGAGGGCATTAAAAATAATCAAATTGCAGAATTGTCAATTTTTCCTAATCCGAATAATGGTTATTTCCAAATTAATTTACCTAATAATATAGATACCTACATTCAAATATTTGATATTACAGGTAAAACCGTTTGGGCAAAACAAACGACACAAAACCAAATTGCTATTGACTTAAGCAAGGTAGAAAAAGGTATTTATTTTGTTAGAATTCAAAATGATGAATTGACAACTGTTCAAAAGATAGTTATTCAATAATATAGTCTTTGCACAAATAAAAAAGCGACCAAATTGGTCGCTTTTTTATTTTAATCTTTTCCCTAAAACAACTGTTTTTTCTCCTGATCAAAAAAATGATATTCCAAAAAGGAATAACTTTCATCAGAAAGAACCTTTATTAAACATTTGTATTGTTTCTTCCATTTTCCGGCAATTGAAGATAAGAGTCCTTTTTTTAGATATGCCGCAATAAATGGATGTGTTTTTAACACTAAATTCTTCACACCTGTCTTATGGATAATATATTTCAGGTTATTCTCAATTTCGTCAACTACCAGAATGCTTTGAGCAACCTCACCTGTTCCGTTACAAACAGGACAGGTCTCCACAACTTTAAAATTAGTTTCAGGACGAATCCGTTGGCGGGTAATTTCCATCAAAGTAAATCGGGACAATGGCAAAACATAAGATTTTGTATTATCTTTTGCCAACAGTTCTTTCATAAGCCCGTAAACTTTTTGTTTATTCTCGCTACGGTGCATATCAATAAAATCAACAACTATGATTCCACCGATATCACGGAGTCGCAATTGACGAGCAATCTCTTCGGCAGCAATCATATTTACTTCAAGGGCATTAGTTTCTTGATTTTGGTTTGAGACATTTCTGTTCCCGCTATTGACATCTATTGTATGCATCGCTTCAGTTCGCTCAATAATCAGATAGGCACCTGACTTTAAACTCACAACTTTTCCGAATGATGCACTAATTTGCTTTTGGATACCGTATTTAATAAAGATATCGGAATCGTCTTTATGTAATTTTACAATCCTTTCTTTTTCTGGAGCTACCCTTTTAATATATTCTTTGATGTCTTCATATAGCTGGAAATCATCAATTAATATTTTCGTAAAGTCATCATTCAACAGGTCACGCACCAAAGAGTTAGCCCTATTAACTTCACCAATTATTCGTTTAGGCAATTTTGTATTTTGATTGATTCCAACAAATGCTTTTTCCCACTTATCGGTAAGCATACTTAGTTCTGTATCAAAATCGGCAGTTGTTCTTTCTTCGGCAACCGTTCGGACAATAACACCGTAATTTTGTTCTTTAATGGCTTTTAGAATATTTCTTAGCCGTGTGCGTTCTTCGTTACTCGTTAGTTTTTGGGAAATAGAAATTTTGTTGGAGAATGGAACTAAAACTAAGTTCCTTCCGGCAATGGTAATTTCCGAAGTTAAACGGGGTCCTTTATTATTAATAGGTTCTTTGGCAACTTGCACCACAATCTTTTGTCCGGGCTTCAATATATCTTTTATGTTACCATCTTTATCAATATCATCAACCAAAGAGAAATTTCTCAAAGGTATTCGTTGATTTGTAGAAATGTTTCTATTAAGATAATTATTTAATGATAAAAATTGAGGTCCCAAATCGTGGTAATGTAGAAATGCATCTTTCTTGTAGCCCAAATCAATAAAAACCGCATTAAGCGAAGGCATTATTTTCTTCACTTTCGCGAGAAAAATATCACCAACAGCAAATTGCCGGTTATTATTTTCCTTTGAGATTTCAACAATTTTATCATCCTCAGTAAGGACTACTGTCAACTCCTCAGAAGAACTTTTTATATACAATTCTTTATTCACAATTGAAAAATTTAGAAATGGAAAAGTGAGGAGGAAATAAATAGGTAAAAAAAGCCTTCTTCAAAAAGAAGGCTTTATTATGATTACAAAAGAAAACTTTTATTTTTTCTTTTTGTGTCGATTCCTTCTTAGCTGTTTCTTTCTTTTATGAATAGAAATTTTGTGCCGTTTTCTTTTTTTACCGCAAGGCATAATATAAGGATTTTTGTTATTTAACTTTTACATTTTTAGCTACTGCCTGAGCAAAAGTTTTTGAAGGTTTGAAAGCAGGAGCATTATGAGCCGGAATAGTTAATGTCGTATTTTTTGAAATGTTACGAGCTAATTTTGCAGCTTTTTTCTTGATGATAAAACTACCAAAACCTCTTAAATAAACATTTTCTCCTTTAGTCATACTGTCTTTTACTACATCCATAAAAGATTCTACAGTTGCTAAAACCGTGTTTTTGTCAATTCCTGTTGACTTTGAAATTTCGTTTACAATGTTAGCTTT
>JALTEO010000014.1 GCA_027073875.1 Bacteroidales bacterium | reverse complement strand
CAATAAACTCCGTATTTTGCTGACGATAAATATGTTTTAATTCAATATTTATAAATTCTGATTGCTCGTATGCTTTGCTGCTGAAAAAGTAAATTGTTTTGTAAAAGTTTTTTAACAAATTCCATTCCTCGGGTTTAACAATGGGGGCAAGCTGTTGAACATCTCCTATCAATAAAAGCTGAACACCGCCAAAAGCTTTATCGGTGTTTCGATATTTTCTTAAAACTCTGTCTATACCATCAAGTAAATCGGCTCTAACCATACTTATCTCATCAATAATAAGTAAGTCTAGAGTTTTTAAAATATTTTTTTTGGTTTTAGAAAAACGATGTGGATCTGAAAATTCTGTATTCGGAACAATAGGACCAAAAGGCAATTGAAAAAACGAATGGATTGTAATTCCTCTCGCATTTATTGCCGCCACTCCTGTTGGTGCAACAATTACCATTCTTTTAGAAGAATTGCTCTTTATATTATGTAAAAAGGTAGTTTTTCCGGTTCCCGCATTTCCTGTTAAAAACACATTTCTATCAGTATTTTCAACAAAATCAAAAGCTAAACCAAGTTCTTTATTAATCATATTTATTTATTATCTTAAATCTTCAATAGGATTAAGTTTTGATGCTTTGATTACAGTATATCCCTGAAATCAATCCAACAACAAATTCAGAAAACAAAGTTAAGAAAAATTTTGTCACCACTCAGCACAGTCAAATAATTGAAACTCAATAGACTCGTACTTTAGCACGGGCATAAAATATACAAAAGATAGTCGTTTTGGCGGTATTTTGGTTTGCGAAGCACCAAAATCGTGACAAAACATTTTGAGAATTAATGGGTTAGAAATTTAATTCACTGCTGAGTAGTAACAAAATTTTTAATTTATGTGTTTCTACTCTTTGCCATAAAAAAGGAAAGACACCCCTAAATGGAGTGCCTTATGTTGTCCGACTAGGACTCGAATCCCGAAAATTCGAAATCTGTGATTTTGAAAAATTTTCGTGGATGCTCGTCCCTACTTTGACGGGACGGCACCTATACTTAAGATTAGAGTAAAAAAAAGCACCCCTAAATGGAGTGCCTTGTGTTGTCCGACTAGGACTCGAACCTAGACTCTTCTGATCCAGAATCAGACGTGTTGCCGGTTACACCATCGGACAGAAATAAATCGGGCACAAAAATAATTATTTTAAATAAAATAGTTCAATTATTTTAGAAATTTCTTTACGGCACATAATCAAACTGGGTACCATAATAATAACCGGATTTACCAATAGCTTCTTCGATACGCATCAACTGATTATATTTTGCAATTCGTTCACTACGGCAGGCAGAACCTGTTTTAATCATTCCGGTATTCAAAGCAACTGTTAACTCGGCAATGGTTGTATCTTCCGTCTCTCCCGAACGGTGACTAATTACAGAATTGTATCCGTATTTTTTAGCCATTTCCACCGTGTCAATTGTTTCGGTGAGTGTACCTATTTGGTTCAACTTTATCAAAATGGCATTGGCTACACCGCGTTCAATACCTTGTGCCAATCGTTTCATGTTGGTTACAAAAATATCGTCACCGACAATTTGAATATCGGCACCCATTTTTTTGGTCATGTTCTCCCAACCGAGCCAATCGTCTTCTGCTAAACCGTCTTCAATAGAAATAATCGGATATTTTTTAACTAATTTTTGATAATAAGCAATCATCTCATCGGAAGTTAAATCTTTATTAACAGATTCTAAATGATAAACTTGTTTTTTCTCATCAAAGAACTCAGAAGATGCAGGATCAATGGCAATATAAATATCTTCGCCGGGCTTATAGTTGGCTTTCTCAATAGCCAACATAATCATTTGAAGTGCTTCTTCGTTTGATTTCAAATTGGGAGCAAAACCGCCTTCATCACCAACATTCGTCGAAAGACCTTTGCTTTTTAGCACATTTTTCAGATGATGAAAAACTTCCGATCCCATTCTTAAAGCTTCTCTAAAAGAGGGAGCTTTTACCGGCATAATCATAAACTCCTGTATATCAATCTTATTATCGGCATGTACGCCACCATTCAGGATATTCATTTGTGGAATAGGCAGCGTTCCTGCATTCATTCCGCCGATATAACGGAAAAGCGGTTGCCCTGACGAAAGTGCTGCTGCCTTAGCTACTGCCAACGAAACGCCTAAAATAGCATTCGCACCGAGATTTCCTTTATTGTCTGAACCATCAAGTTGAATCATGGCCTCATCAATAGCCCGTTGGTCAAAGATGTAAGCACCCTTCATCTCCTTAGCTAAGATATTATTGACATTGTAAATAGCTTTCTGCACACCTTTTCCGAGGAAACGGGATTTGTCACCATCCCGCAACTCAACGGCTTCGTATTTTCCGGTAGAAGCACCCGACGGCACCGCTGCACGCCCTAATACGCCTCTTTCTGTTATCACATCCACCTCAATGGTAGGATTACCACGGGAATCTAATATTTCCCTTGCTTTAATACCTGCTATTCTTGACATAATATTTGATTTTTCTGAATTATATGTCACAAAGGTAAGAAAGGATTTTTTAATTTTCCACTAATTTTAGAAATATTCCTAAACTTTAATCCGATTTATTCATTCACGGACGCAGTGAATTGTTTAACTAAAAGAGTTATTAGATCACAATATAAAAACAAAAAGCCCCCTACAACTCGTGCAGAGGACTTACTTGCCATGAAAAACATTTTTACTTTATTCCGATTTTTCTTCGGAATCTTTATCTTCTTTTGATTTTTTATCAGCTTTAGAATCTTCTTCTTTCTTTTCAGCAGTAGGTTTCTCTTTTTTATCCGGTGTTTTTTTTGCTTTAGGTCCTTCTTGCTTTGCTTCAGCTTTAGGTTTTTCTTCCTGCTTTACCTCGGCTTTAGGTGCGTCCTTTTCTTTAGAAGATTCAACCTTTTTCGTTTCTTTCTTTTCTTCTACAACAGTAGCTTCAGCTGCTTTGTCCTTAACCTCCGGCGTTGCTGCCACTTCATCTGTTGGTGTTTCTTTCACCTCTGCTTTTGGCTGTGTAGCAGTTGATTTTTTAGAACGACTACGACGAGTTGTTTTCTTAGCTGTTTTCTTTGTTCCCAGTAGATTTTCGTTATAATCAACCAATTCAATATAACACATCTCAGCATTATCTCCATAACGGGTACCGATTTTAATGATTCGGGTGTAACCTCCCGGTCGGTCAGCCACTTTAGCACTAACATCTCTAAAAAGAGTAGTAACTGCCTCTTTGTCTTTCAGGTAACTAAAAACAATTCTTCTCGAATGAGTAGAATCGTCTTTTGACTTTGTAATCAGTGGCTCAACGAATGTACGAAGTGCTTTCGCCTTAGCAACAGTAGTTTTAATTCGCTTGTGCACAATCAGGGAATTTGCCAAATTCATTAAAGTAGCCTTTCTGTGCTGACTTTTTCTCCCTAAATGATTAATTTTTTTCCCGTGTCTCATTTTACTTTACTCCTTCTCTAATTTATATTTTTTTACATCCATACCATAATTCAATTTATAGTTGGAAATCATTTCATCAATTTCAGTCAATGATTTTTTACCAAAATTGCGGAATTTCAAAAGGTCATCTCTATTATAAGTAACCAAATCGCCAAGAGTTTTTACATCGGCTGCTTTTAAACAATTCAATGCTCTTACCGAAAGGTCTAAATCAATTAATTTAGTCTTCAGCAACTGACGCATTTTAAGAATTTCTTCATCGAATTTCTCGTTCTCCGGTGCCTCATCAAAATTAAGTGAAATCTTCTCATCGGAAAATAACATGAAATGATGAATTAAAATCTTGGCAGTTTCTTTCAAAGCATCTTTTGGATGAATTGATCCGTCAGTAGCAATCTCAATAATTAATTTTTCGTAGTCAGTCTTTTGTTCTACCCTGACATTTTCCGTATGATACTTCACATTTTTAATAGGTGTAAAAACAGAAGCAATAGGAATAACATCAATATCGGTTTCGAGTGCTTTATTTTCTTCTGCTGACCGATATCCACGACCTTTATTAATGGTTAGTTGAATACTCAGACGCACATCTTTTGTCATGTGGCAAATTTCCAATTCGGGATTCAATACTTCAAATCCTCTGGTAAATTTAGCAATATCCTCACCTTTAAATGTTTCTTGATCGGTAATAACAATATTTACCTTTTCGGTATCAAATTCTTCTATCCGGTTTTTTAAGCGAATTTGCTTTAGGTTCAGAAGAATATTAACCACATCTTCTGTTACCCCTTTGATAGTAGAAAACTCATGATGAACACCATCAATACGAACATGCGTAATGGCATATCCCTCAATGGAATTTAA
>JALTEO010000013.1 GCA_027073875.1 Bacteroidales bacterium | reverse complement strand
TTATTACCAGCACCTTCAATCCTTTTAATTTTTCCAACTCGCTTGACTCAATAAAGTTAGCATCCGTGATATAAGCAAAGTCATTAGTGCGAAATCCTAACACAGGTAAACCGGCGTGCATAACACGGATTGTTTGAAACGACAGTTCGCCAATATCAAATGTATCGTCTTGTGAAATGATATGTGGTTCAATTTCAGGAATTCCCGAATATTTATCATCGTCAAAGACATAGGCAAATTCGTTTTGCAACGATTTTAAAACCCGTTCCTCACAATAAACGGGCATTGCCATTTGCTGCAAGTAATTAAACGACCGGATATCATCCATTCCGGCAGTATGGTCTTTATGCTGATGTGTAAACAAAATAGCATCGAGCCGTTTTACCTCTGCCCGCAGCATCTGGTAACGGAAATCTGGTCCGGTATCAATCACAACAGTTGTATTGCCTTTCTCTAACAAAACCGAACTCCGCAACCGTTTATCTTTCGGATTTTCCGATTGACAAACCGGACAAGGACAGGCAATTACGGGAACACCTTGCGAAGTGCCGGTGCCAAGAAAGGTAATTTTTAATGATTCGTGGCGTTTCATTTTCGGTTTCAAAATTAAGAAACTTTTCAGAGCATTTTTGTTTTAAGCCACTTTATTCGTTTACAGATAATACTTTTTTGTGTTGTGCTTCAAAATATGGTTTATACCGCAGTATATTCATTATACAATTCAAATAAAAATTCAATTCGTGCCAATTCGTTAGTAAATGGCTGTGAACGATAACATAAATCTACTGCCTTATCCAAATCTTTGTGTGCTTTTACAAGTTCCGGCGGCATTGTCAAAGGGTCGTACAAATCGGCTAAACTGCTTTCAAGAAATTCTGCTCTTACCTCTAAAACCTTTTGAGCTTTTGCTTCTACTTTCTTTTTGTCTTTTTCGCTCAGGTCTTTTGGCCAAGGATAATTATTATACACTAAATCTTTGGAATATCGATAATCACTTTTTAATCTTCCACAAGTATATTTTACCCAAGCCATGTGCATCTCAGACATTAAAACACCAAAATTATAAAGTGTGCCATTGGGAATTGACAACATCGTATCGCTTACAATACTGTTTTTATCGAAAAATCCCAATGGGATATATTTTCTGTTTTCAGAAGAAACTCTTGGAACAACAATAAATGTATCTCCAAAATCTCTTATTTCTCCAAATAAAGTTGGAGTTAATGATTTTTGTTGTGTAGGTTTTCGTTTGCTTGCCAATCTAAACCGTTTCACAGCGTCAACCCTTTCTAAAACCTTGGGCATACTTCTCAATTCCTGCGGTTTAATATTCACTAACCACAAGCACCACCTTTTTTTATTGTTTAAAAATTCTTTGGCACTAATTAAGGGTAAAAAATACTTTTCCGCTTTTGGTTCTTTTTTCAGAAACTCTTCTTTTTCTTCAGATGTAAACAAAAAATGACCACCGTCTAACGGCATATTACCAAAAGACATTTTAGGCACATCGCATATTGGTTTACTGCGTCTTGAAATAATTAAATCTTTTGCATTTGCCAAATATGGATTTATGTTTTTAGCCATTAACTCGTCCGGTTCTCCTTTTATATCGGAATAAGTAAACAATTTTTTCTTATCAACATCATAATTTGCAAACCCAATAATTACCACATAAACCGCCGCTTTCCCCTTTGCTTCATTACTCCATTTAAAGGTTGTATGTGCAAAGTGAATTTTAATTTTGTATTTTGTTAAAAGTTCACGCCACAAAACACTCACTTGTTCTCCTTGCGTTATAGAATTTGTAGAAACAAATGCAACTTTAATTTTTGTTCCTTTAATATATTCAGCAGCTTTTAAATACCAAGCCGAAACATAATCTAATATTTTAGCATTTTTAAGATTTTTAAAAACGATACCAATGTCTTCTCTTTGACTCTTAGACATTAGTTTTGAGCCCACAAAAGGAGGATTCCCAAAAATGTAATCAAATTTAACCTGATGTTTTTGTTGTTCTTTTTCTAATTCTTCTTTTTCCACAAAATGGACTGACTTCGCCTTAACATTAACAGTCTCGTAGTGTGGCTGTTCTTCTGCAATAAGGTGGATATTAACATTGTCGGCAGACAAATCAAAATAACTACCGTATATTAATGTATTCCAATCTATTCTTAGTGCATTTCCATGAAAGATATTAGCAGACTTTTTAAGTGGGATACGAGCAAAATAATGCCCGAACTCTTCCGAGATTTTCATATTCATCTGATGGTCAATCAACCACATTGCAACCCCTGCTATTCGAGCGGCAAATTCATCATATTCAATTCCATAAAACTGGTCAACATCTACCCATACTATGTTTTCGATAGAAGTTACTAATTGAGAATCTGTTTTTAAAGCTCTTAAAATATCAAACTCAAGTTGCCTTAATTCCCGATAAGTAATAATTAGAAAATTCCCACTACCACAAGCAGGGTCAAGAAATTTCAAAGTAGAAAGTTTTTTATGAAAGTCTTTTAATTTCTTTACATTACCCTTGAGACGATTAAATTCAGCTCTTAAATCATCAAGGAATAACGGTTTAATAACTTTTAGAATATTTTTCTCCGAAGTATAATGTGCTCCTAAGTTTCTTCGCTCTTCAGGATTCATTACCGACTGAAATAAAGAGCCAAAAATTGCAGGTGATATTTTACCCCAGTCCAAAGCTGATGCCTCAATCAAAATCTCTCTCATTTTACTGTTGAAAGAAGCAATAGGTAAGTTCTCTTCAAATAATTTACCATTGATATATGGAAATTGGCTCAAGTGTTCATCAAGATTTTTAAGTCTTCGTTCTTTTGGTGTGTTTAATACTTGAAAGAATTGTGCTAACCAAGCACCTAAATCACTCCCGTCTTCATTTGTTCGCTGTTCTAAAAATTCCTTGAAAATATCTTTTTCAAAAATTCCTGTATCATCGGCAAATAACACAAACAACAAACGAACTAAATACATTTCGAGCACATGTCCCTCATAACCAAACTCTTTTAATTGGTCATGAAATTTTCCCATTAGTTCAGCCGCCTGAATATTAACAGGGTCTTCTTCCTTAAAAGTATGTTTTTGGTAACCCGAAATAAAACCAAATAGTTTTACATTTTTATATAGATCTTTTAATTTAAATTCATAGGTATTCCCATCATCTAAATCATAAACTTTAAAATTTTGAAAATCACAAACAATAATCATCTTTGGCAATTCGGAATCTTTAAGTCCGGGGAAATAATCTATTGCTTGTTGATGTGCCTTGGATAAATCAGCCCCAAAAGATTTATGCTCAATAAGTATATTACCTTTCCACAATAAATCTATGCGTCCATTTTTTCGTATATTTGTAGTAACTTTCTTTTCAAAAGTGGCAATGCGTCTCCTGTTAACTCCAAAAACATTAAAAAACTCATTCCAAAATGTTTGTGATTCTGCCCGTTCACTTGTTTCATTTTCCCATTCTTTTGAAAATGAAAGTGCTCTACTTTTAATTTCGTTCCAACTTAGTGCCATATTAGTTACCTTTAGCTTTGATTGGTAGTTGACTTATCTTAAGGTATTTTTTAACAAAGATAAAATTAATATTCTTTTTCAGATAAATAAATTATCAACCCATTATTAACTATCTATTTCAACATCTCTTTAGAAATAAGTTTTGTCACGATTTTGGTGCTTCGCCCGAGAAATTCACAGGGTATTCCATCCTGAATCTGTCTACCCTTTTGTCATTCCGAACTTGTTTCGGAATCTTTATAGATACTGAACCAAGTTCAGATACTGTGTTTAAATGAATAAAGCGGGTTAACAAACCAAAATACTACCAAAACTATCGTCTTTTATATATTTTAGACCCGTGCTAAAGCAACGGACATATTGAGTTTCAGCTGTTTAATCATGCCGGGTGATAACTTAATTTTAACCGCTAAATAAATATTCACTTTGTTTTCGTAATTTTACAACCTTTAAATTCCCGTAATGCGAAAAGGACTTTTTATTTTACTGGTTTTCTTTGTGGCAACAAGTTGTCATCACCGGCGTTATCCCGACAAAAAGATTTTTCGTTACAATGAATCGAAAGGTATCACATCATTAGACCCGGCTTTTGCTAAATCGCAAACAAATATCTGGCCGGTTCATCAGCTTTTTAACGGACTTGTTCAATTAGATAAAAATCTAAACATACAACCATGTATTGCCAAACGATGGAGCATTTCAGCCGACGGAAAGATTTATTCGTTTGTTTTGCGTCAAGATGTTTGGTTCCACAACGATTCTGCTTTTGCCGGCAACACAAGGAAAGTCGTTGCGACAGATTTCGTTTATAGTTTAAATCGAATTATTGACCCCACTGTTTCTTCACCCGGCAGTTGGATTTTCAATATGGTCAATCAGGACACACTGAATCATGGTTTTTTTGCCGCTAACGACACCACATTTCAAATCTTTCTTAAAACACCCTTTCCCGGATTTTTAGGGTTGCTGTCTATGCCATATTGTTCGGTAGTCCCACGGGAAGCAATTAAACGCTACGGAAATGATTTTCGTTCACACCCCGTAGGGACAGGTCCTTTTAAATTCAAGTATTGGCAAGAAGGCGAAAAATTAATTTTTGTAAAAAACAAAAACTACTTTGAAAAAGACCCGTCAGGAAACCGGCTTCCTTATTTAGATGCCGTCAACATCTCATTTATTGCCGATAAACAGTCGGAGTTTTTAGAATTTCTAAAAGGCAATTTAGACTTCATTTCCGGTGTAAATGCTAATAACCGCAATGAACTGCTCACCCGCGACGGCAATTTAAATCCGGCATATAACGGCAGGTTTCATCTTTTCAGTCAACCTTATTTAAATACAGAATATTTGGGCTTTTTGCTGGATAGCTCCAAAATAAATCCGGCATACAATGCCTTGTTGGATAAACGAATTCGTCAAGCCATTAATTACGGTTTCGACAGAAAAAAAATGCTCAAATATCTTCGCAATAATGTCGGAACACCTGCCGAAAAAGGATTTATCCCTTGTGGCTTACCCGGATACGGCAGCACCAAAGGATTTACATATAATCCACAGAAAGCCAAAGCATTACTCAAAGCCGCCGGCTATCCTAACGGGAAAGGACTGCCTGAAATTAAGCTAACAACCACTTCCGATTATTTAGACCTTTGCGAATTTTTGCAACACGATTTGGAAAATATCGGAATTCATCTATCGCTGGAAGTCAGCACCGGAGCTTCGTTTCGTGATTTTGTCGCCAATAGTAAACTGCCATTTTTCCGTGGCTCGTGGATTGCCGACTATCCCGATGCCGAAAATTATCTGGCATTGTTTTACAGCAAAAATTTTAGTCCGGGCGGACCAAATTATACACATTTTCACAATGCTGTTTATGATTCACTTTACGAAAAGTCAATGCAAACCACCAACGACAGTATCCGTATTAAAATTTACAAAAAAATGGATCAGATAATTATTGATAATGCTGTTATCGTTCCGCTTTATTACGACCGTGTGATTGACTTTACACAAAATAATATTGTAAATTTTGAAACCAATCCGCTTAATTTACTGGAATTGAAATATATTAACATCAAACCTTAAAATTACCATGATTATTATTGCTGACAGCGGTTCAACAAAAACAGAATGGCTGGTAAAAGATGGTGAAAAGCTGATAACACTAAAATCTATCGGTTTAAACCCGTTTTTTGTCAACGCCCGGAAAGTAACGGAAGTTGTAAAAGAAACTTTTAGAAACATCTCCGTTCAACAAGTTGAAAAACTGTTTTTTTACGGTGCAAGTTGCTCATCTCCTGACCGTTGTTCTATTATTTCTAATGGTTTGGCAGCCGTTTTCACAAAGGCAATTATTGAAACAGATCATGATATGTTAGGTGCTGCCAGAGGACTTTTTGGCAACAACAAAGGCATTGCCATTATTCTTGGAACCGGCTCTAATTCATGCATCTATGATGGTAACGATATTATTGAAAATATTCCTGCACTCGGCTATATCTTGGGTGATGAAGGTAGCGGTGCTTTCTTTGGATTGCAACTCGTTAAGGATTTTTTGAACCGTGAAATGCCGGAATCTCTTTCCAAGAAATTTCAGGACACTTATAATTTAGATAAAGAATCTATCTTTGATAATGTTTACAACCAACCGTTTCCTAATCGCTATTTGGCAAAATTTGCCCCTTTCCTTTCTGAGAATATTTCACACACCTATATTTACAATATGGTATATGCAGGTATTGACTTATTTTTTAAACGGCATGTCATTGCCTACACTACGCACAAGCAATATGCTATTGGCAGCATCGGTTCCATTGGCTATGTCTTCAACGATATTTTGCTAAAAGTTTGTAAGAAATATAATCTGGAACTTACTATAAATGAACGGTCTCCAATGAAAAAATTATTGGAATTTCATACAAAATAATACCGGTTGGCTTAACCCTGAAAATTCTTGGAATTTTTACAACTAATTACTTCTTCATAGTAGAAATAAGTCCGTCTTCATCAGCAATAAGACGAAAAGCATCAGCGATAGATGGTATCAAGATAGCAGTAAACTCTATGATAGCAGAATGAATACCTTCAGATTGTAAAGTAGCAATAGCAATGGTTGCTTCCTGAAACATAGGAATATCATTGCGTGCATTACCAATAGCAAAAAACGGTTTCCTTAAATTCCGGACAAATTCTCGTTTTTCTTCACTTGTCTTTGCAATATGATAATCAATTTTTAATTCCGCTGCAATTTTTTGGGCATTCCCTCTTTGGTCAGATGTCAGTAAAATGAGACTGAAGCCCAATTTTCTCAGATTTTCTATCCATCGTATGGTTTCCTGTTTTACTTCACCATATTCCGATACCGTTCCGTTTAAGTCAAAGACGACAGTATTAATTTCTATATCTCCCTGTTGCAAATGATATAACATAGTTTACAGTCCTTTCTCTAACTTTCGTGTCTGATAATTTTGGCACCAACAGCATTTAACCGACCTTCAATATTAGCATACCCTCTGTCAATCTGTTCAATATTATGAATATAACTAATCCCATCGGCTGACATTGCCGCAATTAACAAGGCTACACCGGCACGAATATCAGGCGAACTCATTTTTGTTGCCCGCAAGTTATATTCCCGATTGATACCGACAACCGAAGCCCTGTGCGGATCGCACAAGATTATCTGTGCCCCCATATCAATTAGTTTATCAACGAAGAACAAACGACTCTCAAACATTTTTTGATGAATCAATACGGTACCTTTCCCTTGGATAGCAGTAACCAAGAAAACACTTAAAAGGTCAGGTGTTAAGGCAGGCCAAATACCATCGGAAATAGTCATAATAGAACCGTCAATAAATTTCTCCACTTCGTAATGCTCTTGAAGCGGAACATATAAATTGCCCGCATTAAATTCAACATGAACACCTATCTTTTCAAAAGAACGGGGAATAATACCCAACGAATTTTTATCTACGCCCTCTATGGTTAAATCTGATTTTGTAATAGCTGCCATTCCGATAAAACTACCAATCTCAATCATATCCGGCAAAATGCGATGCTCTGTTCCGCCAAGTGTTTCAACACCTTCGATAGTTAACATATTGGAACCAATACCTGAAATTTTTGCACCCATGCCGTTAAGCATCCGGCACAACTGCTGCACATATGGCTCGCTGGCAGCATGATAAATAGTCGTTTTTCCTTTGGCAAGTACAGCTGCCATAACAATATTGGCAGTTCCCGTAACAGATGCTTCTTCGAGCAACATATCAGCCCCAACAAGATGATCTGCTTTAAAAGAATATAATTTGTTTTCGCCATCATACGAGAAATCGGCACCTAATTTTCGCAAACCGTCCACATGTACATCTAAACGGCGGCGACCAATTTTATCTCCTCCCGGCGTAGGAATAATACCAATTCCAAAACGAGCCAACAGTGGACCTACCAACATAATAGAGCCACGCAATTTAGTCGCTTTTTGGTAAAATTCATCGGAATACAATACTTCAAGATTTACAGCTTGTGCATCAAAAGAAAAATCATTCTCGCTAATTTGGACAACCTTAACACCCAACAATTCAAGCAGAGCGATTAGATTTCGAACATCCAATATATTCGGGATATTTCTAATAATAATTTCTTCGGATGAAAGCAAAACTGCAGAAACAACCTGAAGTGCTTCATTCTTAGCACCTTGTGGCTTAATGACTCCTTTTAGGGAATGTCCGCCATGAACTTCAAAGAAAGGCATAATAAGTTATCTTTTTGAATATTTCTTTTTTGACCGTTTGCGTTCTTTTTGGGGTGTCTGCGGTGTAACATACATTAATTTCAAATCGTCAGGAATAACAATTTTATTATCACTCATCTTACGCATATCATTAAAAATCTCCTCATCACTAACTTGCGGACGATTCCAATTCACATACAGCCGTTTCATATGATTTGCCGTCAATTTGATTAAAATATCCTTTTCCTCACCATCAGGCATCTCTACAATTTTTTTGATTAAGCCGTCAATATTTCTTCCATAATACCGGTGTGAGATATTATTTTGCGGATACGGCATTTTCTCAGGTATTGCACTTAATTCCTGTGGTTCCGGCTTGTCAATAGGATAATCAATATCAATATCAAAATTGGCAATCATAGCAAAATGATACCATAATTTATGTTTCTGGTCGCTATGATTTTTATTGGCAATGCCTCCCATCAGATAAACAACATATTCGGCAAAACGATTTCGTTCATCACGGTCTTTTATGGTTTTACAGAATTCAATCAGTCGTTGAACATTTCTGCCGTATTCAGGTAAGACTAATTTTTCTTGTGCAGTATTATATTCCATAAGTGTTTGTTATTTCTTTTAAGTTAATTTCCGGACAACAATCTGTCGCTCTCAATCAGTAATTTAGTTGGAATTGATTATTGTAAGTTTCGCAAATTTAAGCAATAAAGTTTTCTCACCACTATTTTTAAAAAAAATAATTGCTTTTGTATTTGGCGATTGACCTTCGAGATTCAGCACCTTACCTTTACCGAATTTATTATGATTAACCAGCATACCAACCTTAATATCTCCCTCTGCCGAAGGATGAAGCGGTTTTGTTTCAGACACTTTCTTAAAATTAGGTAATGGTTTTTCGTTTCCAATCTCTGAATTACCGGACATTATCTTATTGTTTGTGCCTTGAGAAAGAAACAATGGGTTTGTCCCTGAAAATTCGTAAAACTGATTATCAATATCGCGTAAGAAACGACTGGGAGCAGGATATTCATGACGGTTATATTTGTAACGCGTTTGGCAAAACGATATGGATAACTCTTCCATTGCCCGTGTCATTGCTACATAAAATAACCGTCGTTCTTCCTGTAACTTTATAGGCGATTCCAAAGTCAGCCCTGATGGGAACAAACCATCTTCCATACCAACAACATACACTACAGGAAATTCCAATCCTTTTGCCGAGTGAACAGTCATTAATTTCACAGCATTCAAATCTTCCGGCTTTTGCTTATCCATATCCGTTATTAACGAAATAGTCTGCAAAAAAGCCGCTAACGAAATGTCTATTTCCTCTTCGCCGTCATTTTCAGATACAAATTCGTAAATACTATTCAGAAACTCCTCTACATTTTCTTTTTTTTCCACCAAATCCTCATCAGAATTATAATAAGTAAGTATTCCAAAGGTTTTTATTACGGAATCGGCTATTTCAAATACATTTAGTTCTGTTTTCCTCTCAATAAAACGCTGAAGTGCCGACGAAAAATCTTTTAATCTGAGCATAACCGATGGTGATAATCCCGCATCTTCATTCTCGACATTCCAAATAACTTCCCATAAAGATTTGGATTCTTGCTTGGCTAATTTCCTGAGCTTTTCAATGGTTGTTCCACCAATTCCCCGTTTCGGGAAATTAATAATTCGTAGTAGCGAAACCTCATCGTAAGGATTGAGAATTACCGAAAGATACGCTAAAATATCTTTGACCTCAGCCCGTTGATAAAACGAAAATCCGCCATACACCCGATAAGGAATATTTTCGCGTCGTAAGGACTCCTCAAAAACCCGCGATTGTGCATTGGTGCGATACAATATGGCAAAATCATTATTCTCATAATGCTTGGTTAGCATCTTCAATTTAATATCTTCTGCTACAAAGGCAGCTTCTTCCATATCTGAACTAAGTTCTTTTAATAAAATACTGTCGCCTTGTTTATTTTTGGAAAAAAGATTTTTAGGTATCTGGTTTTTATTCTTTTTTATTACGGTATTAGCCGCACCCACAATGGTTTGGGTAGAACGGTAATTTTGTTCCAAGCGATAAATCTTGGCATTAAAATCATCGTGAAACTTTTTGATATTGGTAATCTGTGCCCCCCTAAACGAATAAATACTCTGTGCATCATCGCCCACACAACATAGATTTTTTGATTTTGCTGCCAAAAATTTCATTATTTCGTATTGCACCAAATTGGTATCCTGAAATTCATCTACCAAAAAATAGTCAAAAATATCCTGATAATGAGCAACAACTTCCGGATGTTTCTTAAACAATAAATAAGTATTCAGCAACATATCGTCAAAATCCATAGCATTCGCTTTCTTACACCGTTCCTCATACAACAAATAAATCCTTGAAGTTTCCGGTATTTTTAGAAATTCATCATTGCGTTTAATATCGTAATTTGAATCGTAAGTTGTAGCTGTTATCATACGGTTTTTGGCTGCTGAAATCCGTTTCAGAATTTTTATATCCTTATACACTTTTTTATCCAACTGAATATCCTTTACAATTTGCCGAATTAGCGTTTTACTATTATCCGTATCATATATTGTATAATCCCGCGTATATCCTATTGCCTCAGCTTCGTTGCGAAGAATTCTACCAAATATAGAATGGAAAGTCCCTAAGATCACGCGTTTGCCTTTTGAGGGCACAAGTTTGGCAATCCGTTCTTTCATTTCATTTGCCGCCTTATTCGTAAAGGTTAATCCCATAATTTTTGCCGGCTGAACTCCTTGGGAGATCATGTAAGCAATGCGATAAGTCAACACACGGGTTTTACCTGAGCCGGCTCCGGCAACAACTAAAGAAGGTCCTTCAAAATTGGTAACAGACTTTAATTGAGCATCATTCAAGTCTTTTGTAAAATCTAACACTTTTATCTTAAGAAATTTAATTTGTAGCTGTTTCTATCAAACAAAAAATAGCATTTGATAAAGACAAAAATACCGCATTTATTTTTACACCCTGAAAAGAATTACCGGAAGTTATTCACAAAAAGTAATTTTATTCCTACACCATCTTCTCCATCTGTTATCTGTCTAATAATAAATGGAATAGAATAGCATCTCATCTAAAAACAGACATATAAGAAGTTCTAACAATCTGTGTTTAAAATAATAAATGAATCACAAAAAAATAGAAAATTTCCTTTCTGCTTTCTAACGATTATTTATATTTAGTATTTAATCCTTTACTGCCGAATTTATAAATAAACATTACTTCGTGTGAGCCCACCGTATAACTCTTAATAGCAGACAAGGTATAATCATAAGCATAGCCAAATGTAAATTGATCGGTGCGGATACCAAGCATAGCAACTATAGCATTATCTGTACGATAAGAAACACCGAGATTGACTAACTTTTTAATCGTAGCATTTACATTAATATCTACCTGATATAATCCTGCTTCTATAAATTTAGCCAATATAGATGGTTCAAGGGTCAAATTATCATTGACTTCGTAAACATAACCACCGGTAAAATAATAATTTCTAACTTGATTATTATCTAAATAATCTTTATTCAATAATGATACTTTGCGTCCCATTAGTTGCATAATAGAGATACCTGCATAATAATGTTTCTCGCTATCGTAAAAGAATGTACCAAAATTAAAATCCGGAACAATCATTTTATCAGCACTGTATATCACAGCATAATCGTTAGGATCTTCCATCGTCAGAGCCGCTTTGTTCATATAAAATTGATACAACTGTGCAGACAAACCAAAAGCGAGTTTCATTCCATTACCATTCAAATCCAAATTGTAAGCATAAGTACCTTCAATACCTGTTTTTGAAATAGGTCCTGCGGAATAGTTAAAAATCTTTCCGCCGGCACCCATATTATTAGCAAAAGCCATATGTCCCGACAAAGTTTGCAAAGACGGACTGCCCTTCAGTCCCGACCAAAACTTTTTGTAAGTTGCTGTTACAGACATAAATTCATTAACACCGGCATAAGCAGGATTAATTAAATATAAATCCTGTGAGTACTGGCTAATCGTATTAAGTTGCTGTGCTTGTGTCAAAAATGAAACTGACAAACCAACGATGATAAAGGCAATTATCTTTTTCATAATATATTATTTTCAAATTATTATTTAATTAATGTTACGGGACCTGTAAACGGCTTATCACCGGTTCCTAAATCAATAATGTAGTAGTAAGTTCCCGCAGGTAAAACAGAACCATTTGATGTACCATCCCACGGTGTCCCATACCCATTGGATGTAAATACCAAATTTCCCCATTCATTAAAGATCTGAACTTTACAATCAGGAAAATATTCAATATTTTTAATATTCCACAAATCATTTACCCCATCGGCATTCGGCGAAAATGAGCTGTAAATAATAATTTTGTAACCATTGGGTTCAACTTTCATTGTATCTGTGGCAGCACACCCATTTATGTCTGTTACAGTAACTGAATAAACGCCATATGATAAAGCTGTCAGGTCTTCAGTAACAGCACTATTGCTCCATAGATATGTATAAGGAGAAGTACCTCCTTGGACGGATAAATCAATTTCTCCGTCAGTACTTAAGTTAGTTGATGCATTTGTGATATCCGCCAAGAATGAAATTTTATCATTTTGTGTCAGTAAAATAGTAGTATCTATAGAACCACAAGCATCAGTTATTGTAACGAGATAGGTTCCTGCCGCCAATCCGGTAGCAACAGAATCATGAACAGTTGTATCGTTACTCCAATTATAATTATAAGGTGTAACACCATCGGAAGCTATTATTAATATTTTCCCCGTAGAATCACCATAACAATTTACATCTGTTGTTTTGTATGTAATACTCAATGGCGTTTTATTTGTCATAGCTACAGAGTCCACAACCGTTCCACATTGATCGGTTACACTAACATATATCATTCCTACCGGCAAATCGGATGCTAATGAATCGGTATCTGAAGAATTTGTCCAAGCATACGAAAACGGTCGAATACCATCACTCGTTGTTACCTGAGCCACACCATCAGAATCGGATGGGCAAGTTACTTCTTGAACCATTGCTGTAGTAATAGATAATGGCGTTTTATTAGTAACAATTACAGAATCTACAACACTTCCGCAATAATCTGTAACCGTTACATAGTGAATACCTGTATCTAAATTGGTAACCATAGAATCTAAAATACCTGTATCCCATTTATAAGTATAGCCCGAGTCCACACCATTGACAGGTGTTACAATGTCAACGCCATTTGTATCTGTCATACAATCTAACACAACGGTATCTTCATCTAAATATGTTGTTAACGAAGGATAATGAGTTACATTAACAGAATCGGAATAAGCACAACCCCAGTCAGTAGATAATGTTACCGTATAAGTTCCTTCTGACAAGGAATCGGCCGTGCTTGTAGTATCTCCTGTGGACCATAAATAATCATA
>JALTEO010000012.1 GCA_027073875.1 Bacteroidales bacterium | reverse complement strand
ATGCAAATTGGTAACCAATTGTGGATGGTTGATAATTTGAAAACAATCCGCTACCGAAACGGCGATACTATTCCGAATCTTTATACAAAGGAACAGTGGTATCAAACGGATTCCGGAGCTTATCGTAATTATTTTGATATGGAAAAATATGTAGCAACAAACGGACGATTATATAATTGGTTTACGGTAAACGATTCCCGTGGTCTGGCACCGGAGGGGTGGCGTATCCCTGATGTGGACGACTGGACACAAATGGAACATACAAATATGATAGGTGATAAAGGAAATGCAATGGGTAATCCTTTGAAAGAAATGGCTTTAACGCCTGCCGGCTATTGTGACCCTAAATCCGGTTTCGGAATGCTTGGTGTTGAGGGTTTTTGGTGGTTATCGTTTGATGATAATGCACAAAAGGCGTGGTATGTTTACTTAAACTACAAACAATCTTCAGTGAGTTTAACAACTGCGGATAAAAATCACGGGTTTTCGGTGAGATGTGTAAAAAATCTGCCATAAAATTATTGACAGACTTCCTTTGATTTCTGAATGAGAAAATTTACAACTTCTGTGTTTGGCTCTGCTACCGCACAGCCTATCCCTTTGGGAATTCTATCGTGTGGCTTATTGAACGCTCCGCATCACCGTCCGGATACCATACAAAAAGCTTTCACAAGTGAGGGTGTGGCTCAAAGCCACGCCCTCACTAAAACCATCTTTGTTTTTGCAAACCTTAAAAATCACGGGTTTTCAGTGAGATGTGTAAAAAATCTGCCGTAAAATTACTGACAGACTTCCTTTGATTTCTGAATGAGAAATTTTACAACTTCTGTGTTTGGCTCTGCTGCTGCACAGCTTGTCCCTTCTGGAAATCCTTTCGTGTGATTTTATTCTTTCGTCATTTCGATCAAAGGAAGAAATCTCAATAAAAAAAACAGATTGCCACGCTCGTTACTCGCTCGCAATGACGGTTGTTTTTTGCAGATTGCCACAGACTTCGTCTTCGTAATGACGGTTTTTCTTTATAATATTTCGTATAGTTTATTTATTACCAAAATCTAAAATCGTTAATTAGAGTTCATTATTCGTTATCCAAAATAACAATATTGATTAGGGAACACCAATTTAAGAAGTTGTACCTAATACTTAACAAGTCGGTTCATAGAACTTGCTGAGACTGCCAACTGCAGACTGTAAAGTACCTGCTAAATACTGTATAATTCGTAATTTTACAAAGGAAAGGGATGCTGTCTTTTTGGCAGACTTTCGTCTTTGGTACTTACTTTGTAAGAGCGTAATGCCAAATAATCAAAAAAAATAATTGAACTATGCAGAAAGGTAAAATCGGTGTAACAACAGAAAACATTTTCCCCATTATCAAACAGTTTTTATATTCTGATAATGAGATTTTTCTGAGAGAAATGGTATCAAATGCCGTAGATGCTACACAAAAGTTAAAAGCTATGGCTTCGCTGGGCAAGATTAAAGAAGAACTGGGCGACCTTACCGTAAAAGTTTCTGTGGACAAAAAGAAAAAAACAATAACCATTTCCGATAAAGGAATCGGGATGACAGCCGACGAAGTGGAAAAATATATCAATCAGATTGCTTTTTCGAGTGCCGAAGAATTTTTAGAGAAATATAAAGGACAGGAAAATACGATTATCGGACATTTCGGCTTAGGTTTCTATTCTGCTTTTATGGTGTCTGATAAAGTGGAGATTTTTACTAAATCGTATCAAAAAGATGCCAAAGGAATTTATTGGAGTTGCGATGGTTCCCCTGAATATCAGATGGAAGAAACCGATAAGAAAAAAGATAGAGGCACTGACATTATATTGCATATTGATAAAGACAATGAAGATTATCTGGAAGACTATAAAATAGAGGAATTACTAAAAAAATATTGTCGTTTTTTACCGGTGGAAATAGGATTTGGCAACAAAAAAGAGTGGAAAGACGACAAGCAAATTGATACGGGTGAACCCAATATCATAAATGTTACCCAACCTCTGTGGACAAAGAAACCTGCTGATATTAAGGACGAAGAGTATAATGTGTTTTATCACGATTTATATCCGTTGAACGAAGACCCTGTCTTCCATATTCATTTGAATGTAGATTATCCGTTTAATCTGACAGGTATTTTGTATTTTCCGAAAATTAAATCTAATATTGAACTTCAGAAAAATAAAATTCAGCTTTATAGCAATCAAGTGTTTGTTACCGACTCGGTTGAAGGAATTGTACCTGACTTCCTGACATTATTGCACGGTATTATTGATTCGCCCGATATTCCGCTGAATGTGTCACGAAGCTATTTGCAAAGCGACCAAAATGTCAAAAAGATTTCGTCTCATATCTCAAAGAAAGTAGCTGATAAATTGACAGAGATATTCAAAAATGACCGCAAGCAATTTGAAGAAAAATGGAACGACCTGAAATTGTTCATTTATTATGGCGTTGTAACTGACGAAAAATTCGCTGATAAAGTTAAAGATATCTTATTATTTGAAAACACTGATGGAAAGTTCTTTACGCTTGAAGAATATAAAGAAATTATTAAAGATAATCAAACAGACAAAAATAAAAACTTGGTTATTCTCTATGCTACCGATAAAGAAAAACAGTATTCCTATATTGAAGCTGCCAAAGACAAAGGTTACGATGTTGTCATAATGGACGGACAATTGGATATTCATTTTATTAACCATTTTGAGCAAAAAGAATCAGGCACCCGTTTTACCCGTGTTGATGCTGAAGTTGCCGACAAACTGATTGAGAAAGATGAGGAGCAGAAAGTATCATTGTCACAAGACGAGCAGGATGATTTCATTCAGGTTTTCCAAGCAGTTCTGCCAAAAGACCAAGGTGAATTTTTAGTATCGTTTAATGACTCCGGAAAAGACGGTTTGCCACTTACCATTACACAACAGGAATTTATGCGGCGGATGAAAGATATGTCAAAAATGGGTGGTGGCGAGATGAATTTCTACGGTACACTGCCGGACACTTATTCTGTAGTAGTAAATTCTGAAAGTCCGCTGATTGGAAAAATAAAAAAGGCAAAAGCCGAGAAATTGGGAGAGGAGTTGGAAAAATTACGGAAAGACATTAAAAAAATTGAAGCTGACCAAAAGAAAATAGAGGATAAGTTGAAAGATAAGAAAGAAGACGAAATTCCGCAAGCCGACAAAGACAAAAAAGAAGCACTGATAAAGAAACTGGAAGAAGTGCGTCAGAAGAAAAACAAAAAATTGCAGGATTTTGCCAAAAAGACACCGCTGGTCAACGAAATTGTGGATTTAGCTCTACTGACACAAAATATGCTGAAAGGTAAGTCGTTAGATGATTTTGTGAAACGAAGCGTGAAATTGATAAAATAAAGCAATTTTTCAGATTCATCATTTACCAATCAATATTCAATTAGCTGAAATTCAATAGACTCGTGCTTTAGCACGGGTCTAAATCATATAAAAGATTATTGTTTTGGCGGTATTTTGGTTTGCGAAGCACCAAAATCGTGACAAAACTTTAAGTCCTTTGCAAAACCCAAAAGAAACTTTTCATTCTGAGCAGTGCGAAGAATCTCAATATATTGAATGGTAGCTGATTACAGATTCTTCACTGCGTTCAGAATGACAAAATCATAAGTTTTGCAAAGGTCTCACTTTTTGAGAATCAACAAGTTAAATTTTAATTTACTGCTGAGTAAATAATGAAACCCGAAACTTGAATCAATTATACATCGGGTCGTCGGGGATAGTTGCCGCAATTTTAGGATTTAGTCCTAATTCGGTAATGATGGTTTCCCATAATGCTTCCGGTTCGTTCCATATATCATATTTCTCGCCGGGCACTAATATCCAGAAATTTTCTTCCATTTCCTTATTTAATTGTTCGGGAGACCATCCGGCATAACCGAGATAAAAATTGATTTCTGTTTCGTTAATGTGGTTTAAGTTTATCATCTCAAAGATTTTTTTAAAATCACCACCCCAAAACACATCGTTAATGATATTCACCGAATCGGCTATTGATGACAAACGGTGTAAAACCTGAATATGATTGGCTGAAACCGGACCACCGAAAAAAGTATCTTTATTAAAATCCGGAAGTTCTTTCAACACTTGTGAGACTTTGTAATTTGTCGGTTTATTGACAATAAGTCCCAGACTGCCTTCATCGTTATGTTCCAAAAGTAAAATCACAGACTTATGAAAAACGCCGTCAGCCATTAGTGGCGGAGAAACAAGCATTGTTCCTTTTTGCAAAGGTGCATTGGGGATATTATTTATCTTGAAAAAATCTTTTTCGGACATGTTACCAGAATAACTATTACAAAGTAAACAAGAAGTTTTTTTAAAAGTTCAAAAAAAAATAATTTATTTCCATTGTGGAATAAAAAAATAACTAATATTGCAG
>JALTEO010000011.1:1640-13926 GCA_027073875.1 Bacteroidales bacterium | reverse complement strand
TAGTGAGATAGAACGCCGTTGGCAAGAAGAATGGAGAAAAAATAAAATTTACGAGGTAAAAGAAAATCTTAATAAACCAAAGTTTTATGTTTTGGATATGTTCCCTTATCCGTCAGGAGCAGGGCTTCATGTAGGTCACCCTTTGGGATATATTGCTTCCGATATTTTTGCCCGTTACAAACATTTGAAAGGTTTTAATGTACTTCATCCTATGGGGTTTGACGCCTTTGGACTTCCGGCAGAGCAATATGCCATTCAAACCGGACAACACCCTGCCGAAACGACACGAAAAAATATTGCCCGCTATAAAGAACAACTCGGAAAAATCGGTTTCAATTACGACTGGAACAGAGAAATAACAACCTCAAACCCAAAATATTACAAATGGACACAGTGGACTTTCATCCAACTTTTCCATCACTGGTTTGACAATAACCTGCAAAAAGCAAGACCTGTTTCAGAATTAATTTCAGCATTTTCCGAAAACGGCACTAAAAACATTAATGCCGCTTGCACAGAAGAACTTCATTTTACAGCTGATGAATGGAATAACAAAACTGAAAACCAACAGCAGGAAATTTTGCTGAATTACCGTTTGGCTTATCTGGCTGATTCGTTTGTAAACTGGTGTCCTGAATTAGGAACGGTTTTGGCAAATGACGAAGTGAGCAACGGCGTATCGGTTCGTGGCGGCTATCCCGTAGAACAACGCAAAATGAAACAATGGCTCTTGCGCGTGTCCGCCTATGCCGAACGGCTGCTCAACGACTTGGAAACATTGGACTGGAGCGACTCCCTGAAAGAAATTCAACGCAACTGGATAGGTAAATCTACCGGAGCCGAATTAAAATTTAAAGTGCAGGATTCAGATATAGAAATTGAAGTCTTTACGACCCGACCGGACACTATTTACGGCGTAACATTTATGGTGTTAGCTCCCGAAAGCGAGTTAGTAGAACAATTAACCAGCTCCGGACAAAAACAAGCAGTTGAAAATTATTTGCAAGAAGTAAAAAAACGCACCGAGCGGGAACGGTTGGCAGAAGTCAAAAAGGTTACCGGCGTTTTTTCCGGCTCGTATGCACTGCATCCTATTACAGGCGAAAAAATTCCCATTTGGATTGCCGATTATGTTTTAGCCGGTTACGGTACCGGTGCGGTAATGGCGGTTCCGGCACACGACAGTCGCGACTTTGCTTTTGCCAAACATTTTGACCTGCCCATTTTACAAGTGGTTTCAAAAAAAGACGAAACCCTTTCTGACCCTGCCACTTGGAAGGAATCCTACGACTCCAAAAAAGGCATCATCATCAACTCGCCACTCATTGACGGTTTGGAAGTAAAGGCGGCAATGAAAAAGATTATTGATTATTTCGAAGAACAAGGCATAGGCAAACGAAAAGTCAATTATCGACTTCGTGACGCCATATTCTCACGGCAACGCTACTGGGGTGAGCCGTTCCCCATTTATTATAAAGACGGTATTCCTTACACTTTAGACGAAAAAGACCTGCCGCTGGAATTACCCGAAGTCGATAAGTTCTTGCCGACAAAAGACGGTCAGCCCCCATTGGCACGGGCAAAAAACTGGCAAACCAAAGACGGCTATCCGTTAGAAACTTCTACCATGCCCGGATTTGCCGGTTCGTCGGGTTACTACCTGCGGTATATGGACCCGCATAATGACAATGAATATTTTTCAAAAAAAGCCAACCGTTACTGGCAAAATGTGGACTTGTATGTGGGTGGCACCGAACACGCTACGGGGCACTTGATTTATTCACGGTTTTGGAATAAATTCCTTTACGATATTGGTCTTTCGTCACAAAACGAGCCGTTTAAAAAGCTGATAAATCAAGGAATGATTTTGGGAAAATCTGAAAAGATTTATCGTTTAGAAAATAGAAAAAGTCATTATGGAAACAAATTAAAGATACTACTGGAACAAAATAATTATCCAACTAAAATTAACACATACCCTGAAATATACATATCTGCAGACATTGTTCACAAAGAAAA
Organism: Bacteroidales bacterium; assembly: GCA_027073875.1. Lineage (GTDB taxonomy): Bacteria > Bacteroidota > Bacteroidia > Bacteroidales > JALTDM01 > JALTEO01. Next base: position 11,907 of record JALTEO010000011.1, on the reverse strand, counting down.
GATTGAGAATGATTGTTCACTTGCAGTAAGAGTAAATATTGAGTCAACTAAGGATGGATATTATGTAGTATATGATAATAATAGAGAAGATATAAAAAATGTAAAAGGAAACTTTTTATACATAGGATATCTTGAAAAAGATGAAATAGGTGCATTTTGTTATAATAAACTCATAGAACAAGGGAAAAAAATTCCTAATTTCAAAATAGCAACTGTCCCCGAAGTTGAAAAAATGTCAAAATCATATCTTAATGTTGTCAATCCCGATGACATTGTAGAACAATACGGTGCCGATACACTGCGGTTATACGAAATGTTCCTCGGTCCCATTGAGCAATCCAAACCGTGGGATACCAACGGTATTGACGGGGTTAATAAGTTCCTGAAAAAATTTTGGCGACTGTTTTTCCGAAACGATGAATTTGTGTTAAGCGACGAAGAACCCAATGAAAAAGAGTTGAAAATACTGCATAAGACCATCAAAAAAGTAACCTACGATATCGAGCATTTTTCATTCAATACTTCGGTAAGTGCTTTTATGATTTGTGTCAATGAACTGGGTAGTTTGAGATGTAATAAGCGGCAAATTTTGGAACCGTTAACCATTTTACTCTCACCGTTTGCACCACATATTACCGAAGAGCTTTGGCATTTGGCAGGACACAACGAATCCATCTACTTTGCCGAATTCCCGGAATACAACGAGAAATATTTGCAAGAATCGATGGTAGAATATCCGGTGTCGTTCAACGGCAAGGTGCGTTTTAAGCTACCGCTGCCGGCGGATATGGATAAATCCTCCATTGAAGCAGCAGTGATTGGTCACGAATTATCAGCCAAGTGGCTACAGGATAAGCAACCGAAAAAAATTATTGTCGTTCCGGGACGAATCATCAATGTAGTTGTATAAGGGAATTTTCTTTTTTGGACTGTCATTCTGAAAAATGTCACCCTATGTTTGCAAAGGTCTCGGCAAATAAAAAACAACCGGTAAATCTATGAATGTTTACTTGTGTTTTCTCCTTTGGATATAAAATCATTTGGTTCGCGTATTAGCGGATCAAAAACAAAATATTGAACCATTAGCAGATAGGTGCCACCCGGGATATAACCATACATATTATCGACATCGTATTTAGGGTAGTTTGCCTCAAATTCTGCTTTTTTAGGATTTTTTTCAGGTGCTTTCAGAAAAGTTTTAATTGTCCTTTTGTTGTGGTTAATATCCTCAACTGTAAAGACATAAACAGGTGTGCTATGTAAGATTGAATCTTTTTTCTTTTCAGGGATTTGTGTTAAAAAATGATCGAAACTGATGCGTTTGAAATACGAAAAATAAGTCTTGACAGCAATGGGGTCATAATTTTTTATTGGAGTATTATCGATTAACCGGATAATTGAGAAGTTGTTAGGTCCTAAACGGGTAATCTTGAATGATTTTTCCGGTTCTCTCGGATGCTCACAGGTAATGGAATAAATATCGGGATAGTTGTATTTGAAAATTGTATTATCACGCCAGTCTATCTCACTGGTGAAAAAACGAGGTGTAAGGTAGCCGTTAAATCCGGGAGTGAATACAACCATTGGTACATCTGAGCCGTTGAGTAGCATATAAGTACCAACATGGTCTTGTGTAGGACCACCGACAAAATAAGTCTTTAGAAGATTGCCTTTAGAATATACTTCAACCTTGGTTGATTGAGTTGACATTCGTTTAACAACAGTATTGTGTGATGATTTTGGTACAGGGTATCTAACTTGCATATTGGCAAGTGTTTCTAAAAGGACATCTACAGCATCTTTTCGTGCAGTAAATTTTTTATTTACTTTCCAGATACCATCTTTACGGGTAAGTTCTACTTTGTTATTTTCTTTGTCAACCAAAAATATTTTGTCCACGACGGAAGTGTCTGCAATGGCAAAATCCCGCAATTCTTTTTTTAATGTTGTCTTTTTGTTGTTGAGCAATAAAACTACTGCAATAACTACTAATACAAGAACAAGAAGTATGTAAACAGTATTTTTTTTCATATGTATTTTTTATTTTTGTTTTCTATCATCTCTCTTTTATAATTTACAATGTATAATTTACAATTAATAATTCGTAATTCCTAATTAAAATCAGATATTTCAATTTTATTGTTTCGTTTTGGTTTTAAATTTTCTTTGCGTTAAGAAGAAATAAAGAATGCCAAAAATTGCTAAAATAATTAATGGTAGAACGAGATTTAGTGTTTGAATTCGTGAGTAATGTTTATTAATATAGGTTTTATCCAACATCCGTAATTTAATTTCCCGCGAACGGGTATCCATTAGTCCATCATCATCTAACAGAAAGTTGATGGCATTCAGGAAAAAGTTTTTATTGCCGTATGTTTGTCCTGAATAACGGTCAAAACCAAGTGGATACGGAACGGTTTTCCCATTAACTTTTCTAGTCTGATTGCGAATCATATCAGCATCGCCAACCACAATCATTTTCGTTGGTTTACTTTCTTTGATAAAGTGAATCAGTTTATTTTTCTCAAATTCCGGTTCCAAATGGAATTCAAAAAAAGAACGGAATTTTCCTTCAACCATTGCGGCAACAGGGACATACGATAACGAAAACAAGTTAGCATCGGGTTTTTGATCTACAATTGCCAAATCAACTTGAACCGGTGCATTGACCAGTCGTGTATATTTTGAGGTGGTAATCAAAATCGTTTTTTTGATATTCGGGTCATCGCCAACGGTATCAATGCTACTGGTAAAATCACCTTTAATAAGGTTTAGATTGCGTGAAATAGGACTGGAATTAACCGGAACGGTTAGCGGAGAATACAGCCACGGACGCGGCTCAAATTTTGGTGGGGTGCCGGCAATAGCAACATTTATCGGAATATAAGCACATTGTAAATCTTGTATCAAGTTAGCATTGACACGAACACCGTAATGGAAAAGCATTTTACCAATGTTATTATTATCAACTCTATCCATTGCCATCGTTGTATTACGGAATGAGAGACTATCCATCGTAGCACTTGTTCCGTCAACAACCCACAACACTTTTCCACCTTTCATAATGTATTGGTCAATAATGAACAAGTCGTATTTGTTGAAAATAGAATCGGGATGAGCAATAACAATAGCATCGTAAGTGTCAAGTGCCTTTAGTTGTTTATTGATGGTTACCCGTTTGATAACATAATCTTGTGACAGAGTAATCATCAAATCGGCTACATCATCGGCAGGCCATTCACCATGTCCTTCAATAAAAGCGATGGTTTTAGCATGACTGGTCTGAAGTTTATGTAGCGTGTTAATTAGGTTAAATTCTAAATCCTGAACGGAATTATTCAGATTTTCTTCCGGTGTTTTGTCAATGCTCTGGTCTAAAAAATTAATAGGTAATTCCTTGTTTTTAAACGACATAATGGCTCCCGGAAATAAAATCTGTTGGGTGTTTGCACCTTTATCATCTTTATTATAGACATTTACAGGGTCTAATCCTTCTTGATAAAGTTGTTTATAGATTTTCTCTTTTTCTTTTTTGTCTTTTATTTTATCTAAATTGATGAACTCATACTGAAGATTATCTTTGGCATAAATACGGAATTCGTCCAACATTTCCTTTAATGAATTTTGCAATCGTTTAAATCCCGGAGGCATTTCGCCGTCAAGATAAACTTTTAGATATATCATATCGTCAACATTAGACAGGATTTTTTTTGTGGAATTATTTAAGGTAAATCGTTTTTCGGCGGTTAAATCCCAACGAAGCGACAGATAAGACGAGATGATGTTTAACAAAACAATAATAACCATTAGGAAGGTAAATTCAATAAGGTTTTGTCGTTTTATGTTGTTTCGTTTTGTCATTTTATTATGCCCATTTTCTGCTTTGTAATTTTAAGCGAGTGAAGAAAATAAAAATTGCAATAACACTCAAGAAATAAATGATGTCGCGAATATCAATTACCCCGCGGCTGATAGATTTGTAATGTGCTGCAATACCTAAATTATTAATAAAATTTCCTATCTCTCCAATAAATTTTAGTGAGCCGATAGACGAAAATCCTGAGTAGAAGAAAAAAGAAAGCAATACGGCAAGGATGAAAGCAATAATTTGATTTTCAGTGATTGATGATGAAAAAATGCCGATAGATACATAAACGGCAGCCAAGAAAAATAGTCCGATAAATGAACCGATAATGCCGGCTACATCAACATTGCCAACAGGAATGGAAAGAAAATAAATGGTAAGGAAATAAATGATAGTAGGCAAAATAGCAACTAATACAATTGTGATGGCGGCAAAGAATTTTGCAAAAATAATGGTCAGGTCACCGATAGGACGCGTAAGAAGCAGTTCAATTGTGCCTGTGCGTTTTTCTTCAGAAAAGACACGCATAGTTACTGCCGGAATCAGAAACAAAAAAATCCATGGCGACAGCAAAAATAACGGGTCTAAATTGGCATAGCCCATATCTAAAATATTAAATTGTCCGTTGAAGAACCATAGAAATAAGCCCATGCCTACTAAAAAAACACTCACAACAATGTATCCAATCAATGAATTGAAGAAAAAGTTAAGTTCTTTTTTGAACAGTGTGAACATTTTAATTATTTTTCCGCAAAATTAAAGTAATTTTTGGTTTGAACACCGTTTTAACATTTTTTAAAAGAACGACTTTATTGTTTGGCTTTTTGCTTTTGACAGTTGTTGTAAAATCACAAGTATTTAAAGGTGTGCCGTCGTTGTTGGTTTCCGATGGTTTTGTAGTGCCACATCACGAATATATGAGCTATTTGATTCAGGGGCATGTGGTTTCGGCAAATCTGGAGCTAATTGACCGTAATGGTTTTTTTAGGGATAAAAAATATTGGCATCTTGCCTATAAACATCCATTTACAGGGTGGGGAGCGTATTTCTCGAATCTTGGAAATCCACAGCAATTAGGAAGCGTATTTGCAATTTATAAGAAAATACAGATACCTATTAGAGACAGTAAACGATTTTATTATCAGATAAATGGCGGTATTTCTTACCTGACTAAAATTTTTGATGCTGATGCTAATAATTATAATACCATTATTGGCTCGCATATAAATGTATATTTTAAAATGGGACTGGTAGTTCAGCAAAAATTGAGCAATCGATTAATGCTATTTACGGACCTTAATTTAACACATTGTTCTAATGGTAATTATTATGATCCAAATGTCGGAATAAATGTTGTCAGTTTGGGATTAGGACTTAGGATGGCACACCCACTTTCTAAATCTTCATTATCTGAAAATGAGATTATAGATGATGACTTTAAAAAATATTCTGCTGAAATTCTTGTTAATGGCGGTGGAAAGGCAGTAAAACTAAAAAGAAATTTCTTTGCAGGGAGTATGATATTGAATGCTATTTATCGTCCTAACTTTAAAAATGCTTTTGATGCAGGGTTGGATGTGTTTTATGATGGATCGACCAAAACGGCGATGACTTTTATGGAAATTCAGGGATATAATCCTTCCTACTCATATCGTTCCGGATTACATCTTGGTTATGAGTCGCGATTTGGTAAAACTGCCATTGCCATTCAAATGGGCGTTTATTTTTTTAACAAATTGAACAATGAGGGGTATTTTTATCATCGTGTGGCACTAAAACAATATTTGTCAAATCGCCTTTTGCTCTCTGTTGCCGTAAAAACACATTTTTTTAAAGCTGAATTTGTGGAATGGGGAATCGGATACCGGCTATTCTCAAAATAATCCTTATTTTTGTCTGTCTTTAAATATGCGTATGCAGCAATCACAACGCTACTTTATTTCACTATCTTATAATGGTAAAGCATACCACGGTTGGCAGATTCAAAAAAATGCTGTTACCGTTCAGCAAGTGCTTAATGAGAAATTATCGTTAAAATTTCAAGAACCCATTGAAGTTACCGGTGCCGGAAGAACTGATACCGGTGTTCACGCTCATTTTTTTGTGGCACATTTCGATGCCAATAATTCCAATTTGGATAATCCCTTGCTGGTTGAACCGCTAAATCGTTTTTTACCTGCCGATATAGTCGTTCATCAAATTGTAAAAGTAAATTCGGAAGCCAATGCCCGGTTTGATGCCCGTAGTAGAATGTATCGGTACTATCTGTCAGGTAAAAAGACTCCTTTTTTTACTGATATGCAGTTTGTAGTTTCACAATTACCCGATATGGAGAAAATGAATGCCGCTGCTGAAAAATTATTGACTGTCAGCGACTTTACGGCATTTGCAAAATTACATTCCGACAATAAAACAAATATCTGTAAAGTGACCGGGGCAAAATGGATGACCATACCCGATGGAATGTATTTTACCATTACCGCCAACCGTTTTTTGCGAAATATGGTGCGAGCAATTGTGGGTTCGTTGATAGAAGTGGGATACGGAAAAATTTCTGTCGAAGAATTTGCAAAAAGGATACTAAAAAAAGACCGTTATTTTGCAAGTCTGACAGCTCCGGCACACGGACTTTTTTTGTATGATATTGATTATCCCGATGATATTTTCCCGGAAAATAAAAATAGACTCGTAAAACCTAAAAACCGTTTTGTATGAAACCGTTAGCCGAAAGAATGCGTCCCAAAACACTGGCTCAATTCGTAGGACAGGAACACCTGACGGGAAAAGACGGACCGATCCGTTTTGCCATCTCAAAGAATGTGGTGCCGTCAATGATATTGTGGGGACCTCCGGGAAGCGGGAAAACCACACTGGCAAAACTGATTGCCAACGAAACCGAACGGGAGTTTTTTCAATTGAATGCGGTAGATTCCGGCGTTAAACAAATTCGTGACATCATTACACAAATTGAAAAAAGTGGCTCATTGCTTCGCACCCATACACCTATCTTATTTATTGATGAAATTCATCGGTTTAGTAAGTCGCAGCAAGATGCGTTGTTGAATATTGTGGAAAACGGAACGGTTAAATTGATTGCTGCCACCACGGAAAATCCATCGTTTGAAGTTATCAATCCGCTCCAGTCACGATGTCAGGTGTATGTGTTGAATGATTTATCACAGGAAGATTTGGAGAAAATTTTATCGTATGCTATTGAGAATGATGAGGAACTGAAAAAATACCGGTTTGTGCTGAAAGAACACGATGCCTTATTTCATTTTTCCGGTGGTGATGCCCGTAAATTGCTGAATATTATTGAAATGCTGATGTCTTTTGCTGAAGAAAACACTGTTACGGTAACAAACGAAAAGGTGGAAAAAATTATTCAGCATAAGTCTTACGCATACGATAAAAAGGGGGAAAATCACTATGATATTATTTCGGCATTTATCAAATCGGTTCGTGGCAGTGACCCCGATGCGGCGGTATATTGGCTGGCACGGATGCTTGAAGGCGGCGAAGACATTCGTTTTATTGCCCGAAGATTAATTATTCTTGCCGCCGAAGATATCGGAATGGCAAACCCGAATGCCCTATTGCTGGCAAATGCGTGTTTTCAGTCTGTTATCGTTGTGGGGATGCCCGAAGCACGGATAATCTTGTCGGAAACGGTGATATATTTGGCAACATCACCAAAAAGCAATTCATCGTATATGGCAATAAAACAAGCCGAGAAAACGGTGAGAGAGACGAAAAACCTGCAAGTACCTTTGCATCTGCGAAATGCCCCTACCAAACTGATGAAAGAAATGGACTACGGCAAAGACTACAAGTATGCTCACGATTTTGATAATAACTTTGTGACACAGCAATATCTGCCCGATGAGATTGCAAGCTATCAATTCTATGTACCTGCCAATAACTCTAAAGAACAAGATGTTAAGAGGCGGATGGGGGCATTAAAAACTGGTAAAAATCCGGGCTAATGATTTTCCGGGAGCATCCATTTTAATATCCAAAAAATAGCCGAAAGGAGTTTGTTCGGTGATATATTCTACATTCTTCAGGCGGGTTTCGACCTTGTCCAAAAGTTCTTTTGTAAATTTGTGGTTAGCTTTACTCTCCGACAGATGAGCAAAAGAATGAAGCACAATATTCTTTGTTTCGTTTTTTCGTGCAACCCATTTTAATTGGTTCAATAATTTTTTTTCAACACTCTTGGCATTTTCTTCATCTTGTTCTTCTGCCTGAATAAAAGCGAGGATTAAATTCTTAAAAGTTTTTCCGGTTGTAAAATCGGGATAATCGGGAAGTGTTTTGATTTGCGGCGTGTAACTAAACTCGTTACAGTAAAAACATAAAAGTTTCATGATGAAATATTTTTTACAAAAAAACAATTTTTTTTCAAATCCGAAGCAACCAATATCATTTTTCCGTGTTTAAGTAAAATAATTCCCAAGAGGATTTTGTTGATTAGATAAAAATAATGGGTATAGTTTTGATAAAATGTTTATGAATTTATAGATTTTTTTTATATTTTATGCTAATTTTGACCCTTTAAATAAAATGTGTAGATGCTAAAAAGGTTTTTCTTGGGGTTATTATTTTTCTTTCCTCTGATGCTCTTAAGTCAGCAGAAAAATGGCTTTGTCGAGATTTCAGGGAAGGTTAAATATCAAAAAAAAGGACTAGCCGGTGCTACAATTAAAGCATATGAGGACGGAAGCTTATTTGCAACCAAAACAACAGATAAGATAGGACGATTTAAATTATATCTTCCGATAAATAAAAATTTTGTCATTGAGTCATCAAAAAAAGACTTCGTAACCAAAAAGATTACTTTTGATTCTCATGTGCCTGAGTCAGATTCTTGGACTTATAATTTTACGGTAGAATTGTTTAAGATGGTTCCCGGATTGGATGTTTCTGCATTATCGCAGCCGGTTGCAAAGGTAAAATACTTTAAGGAATATGACGAGTTTGATTATGATATGACTTATTTTAATCAAATGAAAGCGAAGGTTGATAAAATTATAGCTCAAATAAAAGTACTTAAGAAACAAGCTTATAAAGATACAATTGCCAAAGCGGACAAATTATTTCGCGAAAAGAAATATAAGGAAGCGATTCCGCTTTACGATAAAGCGATTGATTACGATCCGCTATCATATTATCCTGATGATCAGATTCAGAAATGTGAGAAGTTGATAGCAGAGGGCAATAAGGAAGAAAAAACTTATGAGCGTTATATAACAGAAGGTGATTCTTATTTTTCTTCAAAAAACTACGAAACAGCTTTAAGTAGTTACCAAAAAGCTTCGGCTATAAAACAGAATGAACAATATCCAAAGCAAAAAATTGATGAAATTAATAAGTTGTTGGCACAGCGAAAAAAACAAAAAGAGCAACAACAAAAAAATAAAAATTATCAAGCTGCAATTACTTCCGCTGATTCATATTTTGGAAAAAAACAATATGCTACAGCCAAAACATTTTACGAAAAAGCCGGCACTATAAAGCCGAACGAAACCTATCCGAAGCAGAAAATCAGCGAAATAGATAAAATCTTAGCCGACCAAGCCGCCGCTGCTGCAAAAAACAAACAGTATCAGGATGCAATTAAAAAAGCCGATGGCTTATTGGCAAGCAAACAATATAACGAAGCCAAGAGTAGTTACCAAACGGCAAGCACTATCAAACCGACAGAAACTTATCCGAAGCAAAAAATCAGCGAGATAGATAAAATCTTAGCCGACCAAGCCGCCGCTGCTGCAAAAAACAAACAGTATCAGAATGCAATTAAGAAAGCCGATGGCTTATTGGCAAGCAAACAATATAACGAAGCCAAGAGTAGTTACCAAACAGCAAGCACTATAAAGCCGAACGAAACCTATCCGAAGCAGAAAATCAGCGAGATAGATAAAATCTTAGCCGACCAAGCCGCCGCCGCTGCAAAAAACAAACAGTATCAGGATGCAATTAAGAAAGCCGATGGCTTGTTGGCAAGCAAACAATATAACGAAGCCAAGAGTAGTTACCAAACGGCAAGCACTATCAAACCGACAGAAACTTATCCGAAGCAGAAAATCAGCGAAATAGATAAAATCTTAGCCGACCAAGCCGCCGCCGCTGCAAAAAACAAACAGTATCAGGATGCAATTAAGAAAGCCGATGGCTTATTGGCAAGCAAACAATATAACGAAGCCAAGAGTAGTTACCAAACAGCAAGCACTATAAAGCCGAACAAAGCCTATCCGAAGCAGAAAATCAGCGAGATAGATAAAATCTTAGCCGACCAAGCCGCCGCCGCTGCAAAAAACAAACAGTATCAGGATGCAATTAAGAAAGCCGATGGCTTATTGGCAAGCAAACAATATAACGAAGCCAAGAGTAGTTACCAAA
>JALTEO010000011.1:0-1540 GCA_027073875.1 Bacteroidales bacterium | reverse complement strand
CAGCAAGCACTATAAAGCCGAACAAAGCCTATCCGAAGCAGAAAATCAGCGAGATAGATAAAATCTTAGCCGACCAAGCCGCCGCTGCTGCAAAAAACAAACAGTATCAGGATGCAATTAAGAAAGCCGATGGCTTATTGGCAAGCAAACAATATAACGAAGCCAAGAGTAGTTACCAAACGGCAAGCACTATAAAGCCGAACAAAGCCTATCCGAAGCAGAAAATCAGCGAAATAGATAAAATTTTAGCCGATCAAGCCGCCGCTGCTGCAAAAGACAAACAGTATCAGGATGCAATTAAGAAAGCCGATGGCTTATTGGCAAGCAAACAATATAACGAAGCCAAGAGTAGTTACCAAACGGCAAGCACTATCAAACCGACAGAAACTTATCCGAAGCAGAAAATCAGCGAGATAGATAAAATTTTAGCCACTCAAGCCGCCGCCGCTGCAAAAGATAAGCAGTATCAGGATGCAATTAAGAAAGCCGATGGCTTATTGGCAAGCAAACAATATAACGAAGCCAAGAGTAGTTACCAAACGGCAAGCACTATAAAGCCAAACGAAACCTATCCGAAGCAGAAAATCAGCGAAATAGATAAAATCTTAGCCGACCAAGCCGCCGCTGCTGCAAAAAACAAACAGTATCAGGATGCAATTAAGAAAGCCGATAAATTATTTGCAGTAAAGCAATATGAGGATTCAAAATTAGCGTATCAGATTGCATCGGGAATTAAGCCATCGGAATTTTATCCTAAAGACAAAATTGCAAAAATAGATAAAATTTTGGCTGATTTGGCAGCTGCTAAATCTAAAGAAGAACAATATAAAAAGCTGATATCAGAAGCCGATATTTTGTATAATAACCGGAATTTTTCATTAGCAAAAACAAAATATCAAGCAGCATCCGGTGTGATGCCCGATAAGCAATATCCAAAAGATAAGATAGCTGATATTGATAAATATTTGACCGATGTGGCAAAACAAAATGCAGCCGCCAAAGCCAAGGAACAATTATATAAATCGATAATTATTAAAGCCGATAATTATTATCATGGAAAGAAATATAATGATGCTTTGACGCAATATGAAAAAGCTTCCAAAATAAAACCTACGGAACAATATCCAAAAAGTCAGATATCGAAAATTAAGAAGCATTTAGCACAATTAGCACAAGTTAAGAATGATAATGCTTCTAATAATGCAACAAATAAGGATGAAGAAGAGGCAAATAAAAAGTTGAATGTAGTTGATTTTAAGGATAAGGAAGCAACAGAAAAATATTTATCTGACTTGGCAAAGAAATATCCTGAAGGAAAAACCGTTGAGAATTATACATTTAAGAATAAGACAGTGACTAGAATAATTATAAAACATGGCGATGTAGCAAATGATTACAGGGAAGTAAAACATTCTTGGGGTGGAGTATATTATTTTAAAAACGGTCAAAATATCTCGAGCACAGTATTTTATATGGAAACTAAAAAATAAAATTATGACTTTTAAAAAAATCCTTTCTTAATTTTTAGTAGTTGTTATTA
>JALTEO010000010.1 GCA_027073875.1 Bacteroidales bacterium | reverse complement strand
TCACAAAAACTTTACAATCTTTGTGGTGCTTTTCCATATTGAACCCACAAGGTATTCCTATATCAAACCACCCCCAAATACATTGTGCACACTTCGGAGGAATTTTTTGTTTTAACGAACTCATTGGACACGCTCGCATAATAAATATTCACCTTTTTTGGAATCTTTTAAGGCTATCTCTCCAAACAATTCAATATCGTCGGTGCAATTGTTTCCAAATGAATAAATTGTGTTAAACTCTTCAATCTTCTCTAAATCAAGATTATAAGTAGTCTTGAGTATAATAATAGCTTTGCTTTTCTCCATAGTACCCATTATCTCATCTATTGATAACAGTTCAGAAGAACCGACATTCCATATCAACACAGATCTATCGTCGATGCATTTTGATACTATTTCTCTCAAGAACTCTTTGTTATCAAAAGTATCTATATCAAGAAAGATTCTTTTTACACCTCTTGGAATTCCTTCACCTTGGAAATATTGCTTAAAATCAAAATCTTTTAAATATCCAAATTTCGAGGAATAATCTTCATGCAACCCAACATAAACAATCTTTTCGTCTTTTAAATCTCCAACAGTCAGCATTCTTTTAATAAGCCAATCTTTACCGATCCCTGTTTTGCCTGTAATCAGCGTTTTATTTTTAATACTAAACTCTTCTGTAGCATCTGTGTTGAAATAGTCAACTTTTTCAAAGAAAGTCTCATTTACAAAGAAGCCATTTTTCTTAATAAAGCCATATTCCACTTGTGTTTTATATGGAAGCCTTTGCACCTTCTCTTGAAGCTGATAGAGTTGTTTTTCCAGTTCTTTTATTTCTATTTTTTGTTCTTCTAATTCGCTTTTTTGCGAAAACATTCCTGATATGCCAAACATTATTATTTTTTCTCCTTTTGTTTAAAATACCCTCTCACTTCTCTTTTCATATTTTCTATCTGTTTTGATGACCGGCTTCCTGAAAAACTCATAATTTTCTTCTTACAATTTACAATTTACAATTTACAATTTACAATTAATAATTAAAAAATGACCTCATCTGAAATACGACAAAAATTCTTTGATTTTTTTGAAACGAAAGGACATAAAATTATTCCTTCTGCCCCTATTGTTGTAAAAAATGACCCGACACTTATGTTTACCAATGCGGGAATGAATCAATTTAAAGAGATTTTTATCGGTGATGTGAACCCCCTTTCTAACAGGGTAGCCAACTCGCAAAAATGTCTTCGCGTGTCAGGGAAACATAATGACTTAGAAGAAGTTGGTAGAGATGGATACCATCACACTATGTTCGAGATGTTGGGAAATTGGTCATTTGGCGACTATTTTAAAGAAGAGGCAATTGCCTATGCATGGGAATTTCTGACAACGATTTTACAAATTCCTAAAAACCGGCTTTATGCTACGGTATTTGAAGGAAACGCTTCCGAAAAAATAGAAACAGATAAGGAATCATATGATCATTGGAAGAAACATCTGCCCGAAAATCATATAATTTACGGCAATAAAAAAGATAATTTTTGGGAAATGGGCGAACAAGGTCCTTGTGGTCCATGTTCCGAAATTCATATTGACTTGCGACCTGATGACGAGAGAAAAAAAATCAAAGGAGATTCATTGGTAAATAAAAATCATCCGCTTGTTATCGAAATCTGGAATTTGGTTTTCATTCAATATAACCGGCTTGCCGACAAGTCATTACAACCATTACCACAAAAACATGTAGATACAGGAATGGGACTGGAACGATTAACAATGGTAATGCAAGGAAAAACTTCCAATTACGATACGGATTTCTTCACCCCTCTTATTGAAACCATTGAAAAATTATCCGGCAAAACTTATTCGCAAAGTGATGATATTGGTATTGCCATGAATGTCATCAGCGACCATATCAGAGCCATTGCTTTTACAATTGCCGATGGTCAGTTACCATCCAATACCGGTGCGGGCTATGTTATTCGTCGAATCTTGCGAAGAGCTGTTCGTTACGGATTCACCTTTTTAGACCTCAACAAACCATTCTTATATAAGTTACTACCTACCCTCATTCAAATTCTCGGGAGTAATTATTCTGAATTAATAAAACAACAACAATTTATTGAGAAAGTAATTGAAGAAGAAGAAGCCGCATTCCTAAAAACATTGGAAACAGGATTGCGATTATTAAATGATTTGATTTGGCAAGCCAAAAAAGATAAAAAGTCCACTATTGACGGTAAAATTGCTTTTGAGCTTTATGATACTTATGGTTTCCCTGCCGATTTAACACAACTTATTCTTCAGGAAAATGAACTATCTTTTAGTTCCGAAGAATTTAACAAAGCCATGGCAGAACAAAAATCCCGTTCAAAATCGGCAACAACCATTGAAACAGAAGATTGGATTGTTTTACGCAAAGATGATAAGGAGGAATTTGTAGGTTATGACGAACTGGAAACCGGTGTTTTTATCACGAAATACCGAAAAGTAAAAACCAAAGGGAAAAAACAATTCCAGTTGGTATTTAACATTACGCCTTTTTATCCGGAAAGTGGCGGGCAAGTTGGCGATACCGGATTTATCAAAAATGGTAACGAAAAGATTAATATCCTTGACACACAAAAAGAACATAACCTGATTATCCACATTGCAGACAAATTACCTCAAGACCTGCAATCAAAATTTCATGCAGAAGTAAATCGGGAAAACCGGCTTAATACTGTTAATAATCACACTGCTACCCACCTACTTCATTTTGCATTACGAAAAGTTTTAGGTACCCATGTAGAACAACGCGGTTCATTAGTTGCTCCCACACATCTCCGGTTTGATTTTTCGCATTTTCAAAAACTATCTGACGAAGAAATTACCAAGGTCGAACAAATAGTTAATGAACTCATCCGCAACAACTACGCTTTAGAAGAAATGCGGAATATCCCTTTTGACGAAGCAATTGAAAAAGGAGCTATGGCACTTTTCGGAGAAAAATACGGCGATGTCGTTCGTGTTATCAAATTTGGAGATTCTATTGAGTTATGTGGCGGAACACATGCCAAAGCCACCGGACAAATAGGTTTGTTTAAAATTACCGTTGAAACTTCCGTTGCTTCCGGTATCAGACGAATAGAAGCCGTTTCAGGAAAAACAGCGGAAGAAATGTTTCACTCAGAGCATCATACACTCAAACAAATTAATTATTTACTAAAAAGTCCGAAAAACTTATTGGAAGCCATCGAAAAATTGAAAAATGAAAACGATGAATTGAAACAAAAAATCAATGATTTGATTGCCGATAAAAACAAAAATCTCATTGTTGAATTATTTAACAAAGGGAAAAAAGTTAATAATACGCTTCTTATAGTAGAAAAAATTGATGTCAGCTCAGCGGCTCAACTTAAACTAATCGCTTTTGATTTCAGGAAAAAATACGACAGTTTCATTTTAGTATTAGGAGCCGTTACCAACAACAAACCTAACTTGGTGATTTCCGCTTCGGATAATGTTATCGAAACATCACAATTTCATGCAGGCACCTTTGTTAAAGAAATTGCAAAAGAGATTAAAGGCGGCGGCGGTGGTCAACCGTTTCTTGCCACTGCAGGCGGTAATAATCCCGAAGGTATTCAAAAAGCACTTAATTTAGCAAAGAATAAATTAGAATCAACTTTATAAAGTGTCTAAAGTTTGAAATACCCTATATTTACAATTGCAAATTATGAATATCTTTGTGTAGGATTATTAATTACAAATTGATACTCCCAAAAAAATATTCGCATAATCTACCCTATTTTCCCCTCATCATTCACAAAAAAGTTTTTAAAAGTTTTTAATCAATCTAAAAATATTAACTTTGCCGTCTTGTTAATTTAAACAACAGGAATAAACTTTATTTTTTGTAATGACTGAAGAAATAAAAACTACCGAACCTGAAAACACGAAAGAAGTTAAATCAACTGATTCGGTGAAGCCAACTCCGGAAAATACCGGACAAACAAAAGATGTCCCCGCTGGAAAAAAAACAGAACCGGAGAAAGTTGCAGAACAAGTAACAAATCAAATTGATTATGATGAGGAAATCAATCGTATTTTCGGATACGATATTTCCCGCCTTTTAGATTATTTTTCGGATACTGTCAATAAAATTGACGAAACGACTGATATTACCAAATTATCAAAGTTTATTGAAGAGATAAAAACACTTTTCTACAAGAAATATCATTTTCTGATAGCTACCGAAAAGAAAAAATGGACAGAAGAAGGCGGCAATCCGGATGATTTCAAATTATTAGATAACGATGACCGCGAACGCTTTGAAGATATCTATGGTAAATTTAAAACCTACAGAAAAGCATACAACGAGAAAATCGAAGCACAAAAAGAAGAGAATCTGAAGCAAAAACTGGAGATTATTGAGAAAATCAGAAATCTGGTACACACCGAAGAATCAC
>JALTEO010000009.1 GCA_027073875.1 Bacteroidales bacterium | reverse complement strand
TTTATAGATTATCCACAAGCTCTTTCGCTTTGCTCAATATGACATTTTTCGGAATGACAAAATCAGAAGTCTTGCAAAGCAAAGATCTTATTTTATTATTAAAATTTTAATAACATCGGTTTCAGAACCATCGTCGTTGCTGCAAAAAGCGAGGTAAATGCCTGTGTGTACTTTGTTCCCATGAAAATCTTTACCATCCCATGTTGCCATTCCTCCATTAGCATTGGTTTCATAAACCAAATTTCCTGCAATGTCTGAGATTTTTACATGGGCATTTTTTACAAGTCCGATTAATGAAATTAAACCGTTATATCCTTTGGTTACAGGATTTGGAAAAGCATAGGGGTGATTAAATGTGGTTGATCCTTCTGTTGCATCATTTCTAAATGAAATTAAACCTTTGTTAGTAGCAAAGAATACTTCTCCTGTTGTTTCATCAATAGCGATATTTAAAATCTTATTGGAGAATAAAGGACTATTTTCTTTAGTGAAATGTAATATTTGTTTCGAACAATCATCAGAAAGGAGAAAAACACCTGAATTAGCAGTACCAAACCATTTACGGTTTGCTCCGTCAATAGCAATTGTAGTAACTGTTTCATATTTTAGGAGATATTGGGCTGTTCCGTCTCCTAAGTCGAGTAATATACGATCGGCATGAAAATTCGGGTCATCAAAAACATCGTCAGGATCATAATAGGTCATTACGCCTTCGCTGGTGCCAAGCCAAATGACACCATCTAAATCTTCGGCAATTGAATAAATATCATTCGTAATAATAGCACCTCCTTCATCTACAACATTGATATGTTTAACTTTGTCATCTGACTCATTATCGATGTCGTTACCATTATCAAAAATCATTAATCCTTGTCCACTACCAAGAACAACCCATTTTTTATCTGATGAAGTAACCAAAATTTTCCGTAAATTGTTGCTGATATAACTGTAATTAAAGCTTTTCCAAGTTCCATCGTTTTTCTTTACGGAAACAGGATTGTTAACTCCCGGGTTTAAAATCCAAAGGTTTTGCTGACTGTCAAAAGCCATATCAGAAATTTTTTCGTCTCCTGAAGTAAATGGTTGAAGAGTGCTATTGGATTCATCAAAACGATTAATACATTGATGGTTTTTAAATTCAAATAATCCATCATTCCATGAGCCCGCATATGCAATGCTTGGATCTTGATGGTTAACACATACGGTAACAATATCATGTTGTTCTGACATAAACGATTGGTGCTGTCCATTAATTGTGTGCCATAAGTAATCATAAAAAACATAAACTGTTGCAGGATTCCACAGATTAGCTCCTGAAATATCTAATCCCCCATAAGCAACCCAAACTTCTCCTCCGGCAGAAGAAATGTCATAAACACTATTGCTGTTGGGTCCGTTTGGAAAATATGAAACGCATGTTGTGTTTCCGGTAATTTTGATGAGTCCGTTATACTTATCTGCAACCCAAATATTCCCATCTTTGTCTTCAATGGAATTGAAAGGAACAAGTAAAATATTCCAATAAAAAGAAAGTGTTGAATATTCTTGATTGGGAGTGGTTAGTCCTTCAAAAATTGAAACAGTGGTGTCGTGTGATACGATTAATTTATTACCGGAAACATTCAAATTTCTAATGTTTTGGAATTTTAAGGTGTCAATTAATGAATAAGTATTGTTTTCAATCTCAATAAACCGGTTAGTGTTACTGATTCCTGATGTTAAGACAGCATATAATTTATTTTTGTAAAAAGCAATGTGATTGTAGTCTTTGTTGTAATCCGGTACAAAAGTTAAACGAACCCAATTTTTGTAATCTGCTAAATTTGTATTTTTATTTGCTTTATAAATACCTTTTTCCGTAGCAGCATAAAAATAAATTCCATCATAGGTAATATCATGTACTTCAATATATGAAGCATTATCGCCAATGTAATAGGTGTCGTTAATTTCTTCCCGGTCTAAATCAATCTTTACAATACCGAATCCTGTTGCCAAATAAGCATAAGAATTTAAAATAAATATTTTGTTGATGGATTTTTGACCATATAATTGCTTTCGCTTGATGTCGGCAAGATTATAGATGGTATTTTCTTTAATTAAATCTACATTGCCATTTGTGTAACCAACGACAAGTGTGTTGGCATCTTTGGAATATCCTAAACAATTTACACCAATATCGGAAAGTCCGTTAACTTTTGAAAGTTTTTGAATACTGTTGTCACTTTTGTCAAAAATCATTAAGGCGTAGGGTGTGGCAGCATATATTTTATTGCCGGCTTCGGTTAAGTCAATGGCTTTATTGTAAGGAAGGTGGTCTTGCCATTGTCCTACCGCAATTTGTGAAAAAGAAGATTTTGTAAACAGGATTAAAAGAGGAATAAATATGAGGTAGAGACTTCTCATTAAAGTTCAGATTAATAAATTAACAAAACGCAAATAATATAAAAAAATTGCAAATGATTTTACAAAAGAAGTATTTTTGTTGGAAACAATGAACAAGAACTTTAAAAATGAAACAATCTTTTTTTGGAATGATGATGGCATTACTATTTTTATCTGCCTGTAATCAGCTTGAAAATCAAGAAAAAATAAATTATCCGGAGGCAAAAAAAGTGGACTCCGTAGATGTTTATTTTGGCACAAAAGTGCCGGCTCCTTACCGTTGGATGGAGGATGAAAATTCTCCTGAATTAAAAAAATGGATTCAGGAAGAAAATAAAGTAACACAAGATTATTTGGCAAAAATCCCTTACAGGGCAAAAATTGAAAGACGACTAAAAGAGTTAGCAAACTATCCAAAACAATCAGCCCCTTTTATGAAAGACAGCTTGTTGTTTTATTATAAAAATACCGGTTTGCAGAATCAAAGTGTTTTGTGTGTAAAAATTGGTAATCAGCCCGAAAAAGTTTTATTGGATCCTAATACGCTTTCCGAAGACGGGACCTCTGCATTGGGAGGTATCGGTATTTCAAAAGATGGTAAATATTTGGCTTACACTGTTTCGACAGGAGGTTCTGACTGGCGGGAGATTTTTGTGAAAGATATCGCTTCGGGAAAAATGTTGGATGATCATATAAGATGGGCGAAATTTACTAGCGTTTCATGGTATAAAGACGGATTCTTTTATAGCGGTTACACCCCGCCTGCCGACGATAAGGCATTAACGGTAAAAAATGAGTTTCATAAACTCTATTATCACCGGTTAGGAACGCCACAATCACAAGATAGCATCGTGATGCAAAATAAGAAGTTGCCATTGCGAATGTTCTACGGACAAGTTACTGATGATGAGAAATATTTGATTATTTACGAAGAAAATGAGGGCTCGATGGGTAATAAATTTTATGTGAAAGACTTAGAAAATGATTCTCCAATCTTACCGATGGTAGATAATTTTAATTTTGAAAACGGTGTAATTGGTAACGAGGGTAATTTTTTATTTGTCCGTACAAATAAAGATGCGGAAAACTATAAAATTGCAAAAATTGATTTAACAGATTTGCAAAATCCTGTTTGGACTGATATCTTGCCCAATACAGAAAATGTCTTGGAATCTGCTGAATTGGCAGATGGTAAGTTAGTTATATCATATATGGTTGATGCCCATAACAATTTGGCGGTTTATGACCTAAGTGGTAAAAAGATTGATGATATTCCGTTGCCGGCATTGGGCTCCGTGAGTGGTTTTAATGGTGAGAAAAATAAGGATTATGGCTATTTTTCATTTAATTCGTTTACTTATCCTTCGGTGATATATCGCTATAGCTTTAAAGATAATTCATTGGAGAAAGTTTTTGAGCCGGAAATTAACTTTGATTTTACCGGTTACGAAACCAAACAGGTATTTTATTCAAGTAAAGACGGAACTAAAATCCCAATGTTTATTGTTTGCAAAAAAGGAATAAAATTAGACGGAAACAATCCTGTATTTTTATATGGTTATGGTGGCTTTAATATTAGTTTAACACCGAGATTCAGTGTATCGCGTTTGGTATTGCTCGAAAACGGTTTTGTCTTTGCGATGCCTAATTTGCGTGGTGGAGGTGAATACGGTAAAAAATGGCACGAAGCCGGAATGAAGCTGAATAAACAAAATGTGTTTGATGATTTTATTGCCGCAGCAGAATATCTGGTAAAAGAAAAATATACAAACCCGAAAAAGATTGTGATTCACGGTGGGTCAAACGGAGGATTGTTGGTGGGAGCAGTTACCAATCAACGACCTGATTTGTTTGCTGTGGCTATCCCGTCGGTTGGCGTGATGGATATGTTGCGGTATCAGAAATTTACAATCGGGTGGAATTGGATTACCGATTACGGTTCCAGTGATGATTCCGTTCAATTTAATAACCTTATAAAATATTCACCGCTTCACAATATTAGAGAAGATGTTAATTATCCTGCTGTATTAGTAACTACTGCCGACCATGATG
>JALTEO010000008.1 GCA_027073875.1 Bacteroidales bacterium | reverse complement strand
CAATAGATGATAGAATATGTAGTTGTGAATTGTTTGAAAATTAATGTATTTAAGAGGTGAAATTGTATGGATATATCTGAGTTTGAAGAATTACGAACTGAAATTTTAAGCTGCCAAAAATGTGGACTGGCGGTAACTCGCAATCATGTTGTGTTCGGAGAGGGTAATCCCAAAGCTGAAATTTTGATTATTGGTGAAGGTCCCGGTGCCGAAGAAGATAAAACAGGGCGACCATTTGTAGGGCGGTCAGGTAAACTGCTTGATAAGATTTTAGATGCTTGTGGTTTTACACGGAAGGAGCATGTTTTTATTGCCAATATTGTAAAATGCCGTCCGCCAAATAATAGACCGCCGATGCCGGAAGAACGGGCCGCATGTATTCCGTATCTGGACAAACAGATAGAAATGATTGATCCGAAGATAATTATTTTACTTGGAGCTACTGCATTAAGTATGGTTGATACTAAATCCAAAATAACCAAAGTGCGAGGCAATTGGATAATATGGAGTAACCGGCTGGTAATGCCTACTTTCCATCCGTCAGCTTTGTTGCGGAATCCGAACTTGAAAAAAGATTCTTGGGAAGATTTTAAAAAGGTAGTTTACAAATATCGGGAATTGGTTAATCCAAAACATTTTTCAGCCAATATTCCTTTGTAGGCATGAGTATTAAAAAGCGATTTTTTTTAGTTAATTTTCTTCTTGCTATCGTTGCATTTTTTTATGGTAGAGTGGTTGCTTTTCGCAATAAACTGTATGATTTGCAGATTTATAAATCACATCAATTTAAAACACATACGATTGTTGTTGGTAATTTGGCGGTTGGCGGTACGGGGAAAACACCGCATATTGAATATTTAATTCGTTTGTTGTCTGATGAATTTGCTATTTCTGTTCTAAGTCGTGGCTATAAGAGGCGTTTTTCGGGTTTTATTGTAGCTCAGGAGCATCATACTGCTTTGATGCTGGGTGATGAACCCCGGCAGATGATGTTGAAATTTCCTGAAATAAAATTGGTGGTGGATGAAAAAAGAGCCCACGCTATTACAGAGTTGGAAAAAACATACAACGGTGAAAAACGACCTGTTATTCTTTTAGATGATGCTTTTCAGCATCGGGCGGTGCTTGCCGGATTTAATATTTTGCTGATTGATATTAATAATCTGCCGCAAAATGATTATTACCTGCCATTAGGAACATTGCGTGATAACTTAAAACAACTAAAACGAGCCAATATTATTATTTTTACAAAAGTGGAGAAGGAACTAAAGCCGATGGAAAAACGAATTTTTATTGATAGTCTTGGCTTGCATTCATATCAGAAAGTATATTTTACTAAAATTATATACAAAGATTTAATACCGTTGTTTATCAGAGATAAGGTTTTCGATATCAATCAACTTAATTCATCATTTGCTGTGTTGTTGGTGACAGGTATTGCCAAATCAAAACCACTGTATTCTTTTCTTGAAGAAAAAGTCGGTCAGGTCATTCATCTTGAATATCCGGACCATCATTTTTATTCTGAAACTGATATTTCTAAGATTATTTATACTTTTGACCAAATTTCAGTAGCAAAGAAGTTGATTGTAACAACCGAGAAAGATGCTGTGAGATTAAAAGATGGTGGTTTTGCAGAACAAATTAAACAATTGCCAATTTATTATCTGCCTATTGAGGTAGATTTTATCGGTGAAGGCGAGAAAGAAAAGTTTAACAAACAAATTTTAAAATATGTTAGAGCAAATAAATCAATCGGTTAAATTTATTGAACAAAAGACGAATATCAAACCGGAAATAGGAATAATTCTCGGAACGGGTTTGGGGGGATTGGTTTCGCAAATTGATATTGAAACAGAATTATTTTATGGTGATATTCCAAATTTTCCTATTTCAACGGTAGAAGGACATCAAGGTAAATTGATTTTTGGTTACCTGAGTGGAAAACCGGTAATGGCAATGCAAGGACGATTTCACTTTTATGAAGGATATCCCATTCAACAGGTTGCTTTTCCCGTGAGGGTAATGAAATTCTTTGGTGTCAAAAATTTGATAGTGTCTAATGCCAGTGGGGGTGTTAATCCTGATTTTGAAATTGGTGATTTGATGATTATTAACGACCACATCAATTTAATTCCTAATGTGCTTATTGGTAAGCACTATGAGGAGTTTGGTGCCAGATTTCCGGATATGAGTCATGCTTACAATAAAGATATAATAAATAAAGCCAAAGATATTGCTTCAAAAAATGGTATTGCTGTTCGAGAGGGTGTATATTGTGGTGTTACCGGTCCTACCTTGGAAACACCTGCCGAATATAAATATTTCAGGATTATTGGAGCTGATGCTGTCGGTATGTCCACAGTGCCGGAAGTTATTGTCGCTAACCAAATGGGAATGCAGTGTTTTGCTATTTCTATTATTACCGATTTGGGCGTGCCCGGAAAGATTGTTAAGGTAACTCACGAAGATGTTCAAAATGCGGCGGCTAATTCCGAACCGAAAATGACCCGGATTATTAAGGAACTGGTTGCTGAATTATAATGTCATGAAAATTGAAACACTGCTCCAAAGAGCGTTAAATTCCGAATTCTTGTCGGTAGATGAAGGTCTATTGCTTTACGAAAAAGCACAAACAGCCGATTTGATGTTTGTTGCCAATGAGTTACGGAAACAAAAGACGGAAAATAGTAACATCGTTGGGTGGATTATAGACCGGAATGTGAACATTACCAATTACTGTATTGCACAGTGTGAGTTTTGTAATTTTTACCGGAAACTAAATGACCCTGACGGTTATATTACTTCGGAAGCCGAATACATTGAAAAGATTGAAGAAATGTTCCGGCTTGGTGGTGATCAGTTGCTTTTGCAAGGCGGATTGCATCCTAAATTACGATTGGACTTTTATGTGAATCTTTTCAGCCGTTTAAAAGACCGTTTCCCTACTCTTAAGTTACATGCTTTAGGACCTGCTGAAATTCATCATATTGCACGGCTTGAGAAAAAAGATTATCGCTTTGTATTAGAAAAATTAATTGAGGCGGGATTGGATAGTTTGCCCGGTGCCGGTGCCGAGATTTTGAACGACCGTGTGCGTGGTGAGATATCCAAAGGCAAATGTACGGCACAACAATGGTTAGATGTGATGCGTGTAGCACATCAACTGGGAATGGTAACTTCGGCAACCATGATGTTCGGGCATATTGAAACACTACGCGAACGCATTGAACATCTGATTGCTATCCGTGAGGTGCAAGCCGAAAAACCAAACGGTGTCCCCGGATTTTTATCATTTATTCCTTGGCCTTTTCAGGATAAAGATACGGAATTGTTTGAGAAACGGAATGTGCAAAATAAAACCACTGCTGTGGATTATGTGCGACTGACAGCTATGGCACGAATCCTATTGCCTAATGTGCCGAATATTCAGGCATCGTGGTTGACTGTGGGCGTGCCTACGGCACAATTGGCATTGCATGCCGGTGCCAATGATTTCGGTTCCATTATGATTGAGGAGCATGTGGTGTCAGCTGCCGGTTCAGACTATTGGTTAGATGCCGGACAAATTCAGGAAGCGATTAAAGAAGCCGGCTTTATTCCGAAAAAACGCAACCAAAAGTTTGAATATCTCAAGATGATTTAACAAATATCAATTTTAGCGAACCTTCACAAGTTCCTTGCCTTCAATCTTATATATGTCAGATGCTTTTGCATTTCTTTCCCGCCATTTTGGTAAGACAAAATCCATTTGTGAAATTATTTCGGGTGAAATATCGTCAAACCGTTTTGGTGTAGGTTGTCCCGATACATTTGCCGAAGTAGAGACAATGGGAAATTCTAACTTTTTAAGAATCATCTTTATGAATGGAGACTTTACAATGCGGATGCCAATACTTTGATTATCGCCCAAAAGTATCTCCGGTAAGTTCTTGGCATTAGGATAAATAATGGTTGTCGGGTTCTGAAAAGTTTTTAATTTTTCCAAAACAAAATCCGGGATTTCTGTAACATATTTTTGTAACATCTCAACAGAATCAACTAACACAAGTAGAGGTTGTCCATGCTGCCTGTTTTTTATCCGGTTAACACGGTTTATTGCTTCTACATTGGTGGCATCGCAACCGATTCCCCACACTGTGTCGGTAGGGTAGAGGATGATGCCGCCTTCTCTTAATGTTTTCCTTGTACAAATGATATCTCTGTGCATATTATAAACTTTCCACAACAAAGATAATTATTATTTTTTATGAATGTCCGCTTATCCCCAAGATAATTCCATCTAAACATAGTAGAAGCCATTAATAATCTATCAAACAAATCATTAAAGTATCGTCTATTAAATTTATAACAAAACTCATTTAGATAACTTTGTAAAAAATCATTATCTATTCTATGATATATATCAAGGAGTAGTCTTTTAGCATTGCCTGTTGC
>JALTEO010000007.1 GCA_027073875.1 Bacteroidales bacterium | reverse complement strand
CATAATTTATTAATTATTGAAATTATTTAATAGTTATTTTTGTAAAAAATTTTTTTTATGGAAGAAAATAAAAAGCCCACCGATGTTGAAGAAGTGGTCATAAAGTTTGCCGGAGATTCCGGTGATGGGATGCAGTTGACAGGAACATTACTTACTGATGCTTCTGCACATTTTGGAAACGATATCGCAACTTTTCCTGATTATCCTGCGGAAATTAGAGCCCCACAGGGAACCGTAGGTGGCGTGTCAGGATTTCAGGTTCATTTGGGACATATCAAGATATTTACCCCCGGTGACCAAGCCGATTTATTGGTTGCCATGAATCCTGCCGCTTTAAAAGCTAACGAAAAGAATGTAAAAATCGGCGGAACAATTATTGTTGATATCGACTCATTCACCGATAAGAATCTGAAAAAAGCAGGGTTTCAAACAAGTGACCCTTTTGAAGAAGATCATCTTTCCGATTACCATATAATAAAAGCTCCTATTTCAACATTAACCAAGGAAGCTCTTAAAGACTTGGAATTGGATAATAAGTCAGTTCTAAGAAGTAAAAATATGTTTGTTCTCGGGATGGTTGATTTTATGTTCTCCCGTCCTGTTGAAGCAACAATAGATTTCTTCAAAACAAAATTTGCCAAGAAACCAATTTTAATTGAAGCCAACTCCAAAGCTTTACAAGCAGGTTTCTCTTTTGCAGAAAATAGTCATGCTATTTTCTCGCATAAGATTGCTCCTTCTAGTATTGCCAAAGGGAAGTACAGAAATATAAAGGGAAATGAAGCTACAGCATGGGGATTGGCAGCAGCTTCTGAGAAATCGGGCTTGCCTTTATTCTGTGGTTCATATCCTATTACGCCTGCAACCGACATTCTACAATACCTTTCAAAACTCAGATACTTAAATGTGAAAACCTTTCAGGCAGAAGACGAGATTGCCGGAATATCTACTTCTATTGGTGCTTCTTTTGCCGGAAATTTAGCAGTTACAACTACTTCAGGTCCCGGATTAGCACTAAAGACTGAAGCGTCAGGATTGGCAGTAATTGCCGAGTTACCATTGGTAATTGTCAATGTACAAAGAGGTGGACCAAGTACCGGTTTACCTACCAAAACTGAGCAAGCCGATTTACTCCAAGCATTATTTGGACGAAGTGGTGAAAGTCCATTGCCGGTTATTGCTGCAACAAGTCCTTCCGATTCTTTTTATTCTGCTTTCGAAGCATCACGAATTGCCTTGGAGCATATGACCCCCGTAATTTTATTAACCGATGGATTTATTGCTAACGGTTCACAACCTTTCAGAATTCCTAATATGAAAGACATGCCTGAAATAAAACCACCTATTGTAGAAGAAGGAACAGAAAATTACCAACCTTACGAACGACTTTATAAAGAAAACACAGTTAGAGGATGGGGTATTCCCGGGAAAAAGAATTTACAACATCGGTTGGGTGGTTTAGAGAAAATGACCGTTACCGGAAATGTTTCTTATGTTCCCGAAAATCATGAAAAAATGACTCTTGAACGGGAAGAAAAAGTTAAAAATATTGCAAACCATATTCCACTTCAAGAAGTTGAAGGAAAACAAGAAGGTGATGTGTTGTTAGTTGGCTGGGGCGGCACATACGGACATATCAAAAGTGCTTTTGACGAATTAAACCGTGAAGGGAAAAATGTAAGTTTCACACACTTTAAATACATTAATCCATTACCTAAAAATACCGGTGAGATTTTAAGCAAATTCAAGAAAATTATTGTTTGTGAAATAAATATGGGAGAATTTGCCAAATACCTTCGAATGAACTTCAATAACCTTGATGTCTATCAAATAAATAAGATGCAAGGATTACCATTCAGGGTTGAAGAAATAAAAGAAAAAACGATTAAAATTATGGAGGGATAAGTCATGATAGCAGAAAAAAATAAAGTTATGTTAAAACCAAAAGAATATAAAAGCGATCAGGAAATTCGGTGGTGTCCGGGATGTGGAGACCATGCTATTTTCAATACCGTAATCAAAACTTTTTCTGAGTTGGGACTCCCAAAAGAAAAAATTGCAGTTATTTCAGGTATTGGCTGTTCCTCTCGTTTCCCATATTATGTTGAATCATTTGGTTTCCATACCATTCATGGTCGTGGTGGTGCTATTGCTTCCGGTGTAAAAGTAGCTAATCCTGAATTATCAGTTTGGCAAATTACCGGTGATGGTGACGCCCTTGCTATTGGAGGGAATCATTTAATTCATGAATTGCGGAGAAATATTGATTTGAATATTTTATTGTTCAATAATGAAATCTACGGATTGACAAAAGGACAATATTCTCCGACTAGTCGTTTCGGTCAAATCACAAAAACTTCTCCATATGGGACTATTGACTTTCCATTTAATGTTGGTCAGTTAGTTTTAGGGGCTAATGGAACTTTCTTTGCCAGAACTATTGATGTAAAAATTAAGGAATCCGTTGAAATCCTTAAGCAAGCTCATGCACATAAAGGTGCCTCTATGGTAGAATTTCTCCAAAATTGCGTTATTTACAACGATGGTGCTCATGCAGAAATCACCAACAGAGAAACTGAAAAAGAACGGCAAATATGGTTAGAACATGGAAAACCCATGATTTTTGGCAATAATAATGATAAGGGACTTATCATGCGAAATGAAAAATTAGAAGTCGTAAAAATTGGTGAAAATAACATTACCGAAAAAGATATCTTGGTACATGATGCCCATTCCGACAACCTTGGCTTACATCTAATGTTGGTTGAAATGGCTTATCCTGAATATCCTGTTGCCTTTGGTGTAATTCGCGATGTTAAGAAACCTACATATAATGATTTAATGGATCAACAAATTGCCGATGTAACCGCTAAATCGAAAATTAAAACATTAGATGATTTGCTAAATTCCGGTAACATATGGGAACTTTAAATTAAAAAAATCTGGAAAAAAAGGAGCATTTTTGCTCCTTTTTTTTTTATTACTATCTTTGACACACTTTTTAGAAAAAAAATGACAGACACAAAAAAGAATTATTCGGTAGATTTTATAATTGACTTTATAGGGAAAAAAAAGAAAATACTTATTATTGTTTTCCTTTTTAGTGCGTTAATTTCAGTAGGTATTGCATATTATATTACGCCATTATATAAAGGAACTGCAGTATTTTTTCCAACACAATTAGGCGGTGTTTCAAAATCGCTCTTATCTCAGAATGGAGATAAAGAAGATTTCCTTCAACTAGGAGACGAAGAAGTAGTTGAGCAATTTCTTCAGATTTTATCATCTGATTTAATTCGTGAGAGAATTGTCAAAAAATATCATCTTTTTGAGCATTACAACATTGACAAAAAAGGAAAATATCCTTACACAAAACTAAACAAAAAGTACAATGACCTAATCACTTTTTCTAAAACCCGTTACCAATCAATTCAGGTCGATGTATTAGACCCAGACCCTAAATATGCCGCCAATATTGCCAACGACATTGTTAACTATTTAGATTCTGTAGTAGATGGTATGCAGCACAAAAGGGCTTATTTAGCATATAAAGAAGTTAAGAAAAAATATTTAGGTCTTGAGCAAGAAATTGCTTCATATCAAGATTCCTTAGTTGAAATTGGCAAAAAGGGAATTGTCGATTACGAAAGCCAATCAAAATCCTTGACAGAAGCATATTCAAATGCACTTTTGAGTAAAAACGCCAATGCTTTAACTATTCTAAAAAAACAACTTGATACACTTGCCAAATACGGTCCTATTTATAATAGTTTAACTAATTACTTAATTTTTCAGCGTGAACAGTTAAGTATTCTTCGAACGAAATTTATTGAAGCACAAGTAAATGCTGAATTAAAACTGCCACATAAATATATAGTAAAACAAGCACAAGTTGCTGAGAAAAAAGCTTATCCTATTCGATGGTTAGTTGTAACAATCATTACTCTTTCATCTTTGGTATTAGCTCTTTTTGTTTTATTGTTTTTTGAAAAAACGAGCCCTTAGAATAATTAACTATGATTTTAGTAAGCCCTTATACTTTTTAAATTTTGATATTATGGAAACTTTTTTTAGAAATAAAAGTTTATTTGAATTTATCTGGAAATGGAAATGGATTTATATCATTACTATTGTAATAGCCATTATCGTTTCAGTTATATTTTCCGGTCCCAAATTTATTAAACCTAAATTTAAATCTTTTGCTGTTGTTTACCCTTCAAATTTGCAGACATATTCCGAAGAAAGCAAAACCGAACAAATGTTACAGGTATTACAATCGGAACAATTAAGATTAAAACTTATTGATGCTTTCCATCTTTATTCACACTATAATATTGACCCAAAATACAAATATGCACAAACAGCAATATTTAGCGAACTAAATGACAATATTTCCATATCGAAAACCTCATATGAATCTGTTAAGATTAAAGTATTAG
>JALTEO010000006.1 GCA_027073875.1 Bacteroidales bacterium | reverse complement strand
AATAAAGAGACTTGTATTTTAACAAGTTTTTTATTTTTACGCTTTCAAAAAAAACAAAATGCTTATGTTTAATTATCCTAAAAAAGTAACTATTGGCGATATTACCATCAGGGATGGTTTCCAGAATATTGAAAAATTTATTCCTACCGAAGCTAAATTGTGGATTGCGGAGCAATTGATATTGGCAGGATTTAAAAAAATAGAAATTACCAACTTTGGAAATCCTATGGGCATGCCACAGTTTAAAGATGCCGATGATATTTTTCAAAAAATCTTTAAATCAAAAAAAATAAAAGATTTTGTTAATGATATTGAATTTACGGCAGTAACCATTCGCGAAAAAGCCATTGACAGAGCGATACAAGCTAAACTGGAAGGACATGGTCCGAGTCGTATCTTATTGATGGTTTCTACCAGTGAATCGCATCACAAGAAAAATTCCGGATTGTCGTTGGCTGAATATTGGAAAATGTCAGAAGAATACATCAAAAAAGCTCACGATGCAGGAATAAAAGTTTGCGGCACAGTAAGCACTATTTGGGGTTGCCCGATTGAAGGTCCTACAAAAATGGAAAAAGCCATTGAATTTACACACAGATGGTTTGATATCGGTGCCGATGATATTGAACATGCTGACCACGACGGCTCTGCCTCTCCCGACAGAGTTTACAAGTATTTCAGTATGCTACTGGATGAATTTCAAGATACTTCGAAACATATCGTTCATTTCCATACCACACGCGGATGGGGATTGGCAAATGTTTTGGCAGCACTTCAAGCCGGCATGACTGAATACGAAGCAACCATGGGTGGCATTGGCGGACAACCGGCAAACTTTATTGATGGTATTCCTGTCGCCGGAACAGGTTCATATTATACGCCTGCACGAAATGTTACCGGATTGAATTCCATTGAAGATATGGTGGTTATGATGGATGAAATGGGCATTGACACCCAATTGGATGTAGATGCTGTATTGCGGATAGGACAAATGGTAGAACGGATTGTTGGCAATCGTCTTCGTTCCGAAACGATTAAAACAGGAAGAATACCAAAAACATTAACAGGCAGAAAATAATATATGGCAAATTTAGAAGATTATTTTGGTGTAGATGAATTTCTGACCGATGAGCATAAATTAATTCGTCAAGCTGTTCGCGAATGGGTTGACCGCCGGATTAAACCTACTATTGACGATTATTGTCAAAAACATGAGTTTCCTGATTTTGTCATTAAGGAAATGGGTGAGTTAGGTGCTTTAGGTCCTTTCATTCCACAGAAATATGGTGGTCCGGGGTTGGATTATATTTCATACGGATTAATAATGCAGGAATTGGAACGCGGTGATTCTGCAATTCGTTCGGCAGCTTCGGTAACCGGTTCTTTGGTAATGTATCCTATTTACTTGTGGGGAACAGAAGCACAAAAAATGAAATTTCTGCCACAATTGGCAAAAGGCGAAATTATTGGTGCTTACGGACTAACGGAACCAAATCATGGCTCCGACCCGGGTAGTATGGAAACACACTTTGAAGACAAAGGCAGTTACTACCTGTTGAATGGTGCTAAAATGTGGATTACCAACGCTCCCGTTTGCGATGTTGCCGTAGTTTGGGCTAAAAATGAAAACGGCAAAGTAAAAGGACTAATTGTGGAACGCGGTATGGATGGTTTCACAACACCGGAGACTTTCAAAAAATGGTCACTCCGTGCCTCGGCAACAGGTGAGCTGGTTTTTGATAATGTCAAAGTACCAAAAGAAAATCTGTTGCCTGACATTGAGGGGTTAAAAGGTCCTTTGACCTGCTTGAATTCTGCCCGTTACGGGATTGCATGGGGTGCCATTGGTGCGGCACAGGATTGTTTCGATACGGCTCGTCAATATACTTTGGAACGCAAACAATTTAACAAACCCATTGCATCATTTCAGTTGCAGCAAAAAAAGTTGGCAGAGATGCTGACAGAAATTACCAAGGCACAGTTGCTTGCATGGCGTATGGGAACCTTGCGTGATGCCGACAAAGTAACACCGGCACAAATCTCAATGGTTAAACGCAACAATGTGGAAATGGCATTGCGAATTGCCAGAGATGCTCGCCAAATGTTGGGAGCTATGGGTATTGTTGGCGACTATCCTATTATGCGACACATGATGAATCTGGAATCGGTAATAACTTACGAAGGAACACATGACATTCATCTGTTGATTACCGGTATGGATATTGTAGATATTCCTGCATTTAAATAATAACCAAAAAAATAAAAAAAATGAAACTAGTTAAATTTTCACTTCCGCTGATTTTAATTTTAATTGCTTTTACAGCAAAATCACAAGAAGTCAATCCTCCCGGAAAAAAGATTTGGGCAAAATCATTTTTGAACCAAAAAGCACCTGAAATAGTCGTTGACAAATGGGTAACAGATGAACCTAAGTTAAAAGGGAAATTTGTAATTGTCGATTTTTGGGCAACATGGTGTCCTCCTTGTAAACGGGCTATTCCTGAGTTAAACAAGTTTGCCAAAGACTTAAAAAAGGATGTGGTGGTAATTGGTATCTCAGCCGAACCACCTGAGAAAATACAAAAAATGCAAACACCCAAGATTGAATATTTTGTAGCTTCCGACCCACAACGAAGAATGATGAAACAACTTGAGATAAAAGGTATTCCGCATGTTATTGTAATAGACCCTAAAGGCATTGTTCGTTGGGAAGGATTACCTATTTTACCAAACTACGAACTAACGGAAGAAAAATTAAAAGAGCTGATAAAAAAGTACAAATAAGTTAATACCTTTGCAAAACCTAAAAGAAGCTGTCAATCAGAAGTTTTGCAAAAGGGATTAAGTTACTATTCAGCAATAGATTAAAATTCTCAAAAATGTTTTGTCACGATTTTGGTGCTTCGCAAACCAAAATACCGCCAAAACAACTATCTTCTATATATTTTTGACCCGTGCTAAAGCACGAGTCTATTGAATTTCAACAACCTACATATTGTAAGTAGTAACATAAATAATGATTTTTAAAAAATCTCAATCATTTCTTAAGATAAAATCCATACTTTTGTTCTCATCATAAATTCAATTATTCTCAAATTATGGAGCTTGTAAAAAATGCTGTTGGCAGAATGGTTCCAACCGAAGTAAACGGACAAAAACAAGTGCCGTTTAAAGGGGTTGATAAATATATTGTTGAAGGTCGCAAACACGCACCGAAAATTCCATCGAATGCCAATTATCCATTAGATGGTAATAAACTGGCAGCATCATTGAAAGATGCTTTGGTAAAAGCCGGCTTACGCGATGGAATGGTCATATCCACACACCATCATTTTCGTAATGGTGATTTGATTGCCAATCAGATTTTTGATATTGCGAAAGAATTGGGTGTAAAAGATTTGGTATGGTTTCCGTCGGCATCGTTCCCGTGCCATGAGCATTTAATACAATATTTGGAAGACGGTACTATTCATCATATTGAAGGCAGCATGAACGGACCTTTGGGTCGTTTTGCTTCGGAAGGAAAAATGCGTGGCACAGCGGTTTTGCGTTCACATGGTGGTCGTTATCAGGCAGTTCAGGATGGCGAAATTGTTATTGATATTGCCGTAATCGGAGCCGGATGTGCCGACCCGTTTGGCAATGCTAACGGGCTTTACGGACCTTCTGCCAGCGGACTGCTGGGATTTGCTCTGGCTGATTCGCAATATGCCGACAAGGTGATTGTAGCAACTGACAATTTGGAAGAATTCCCGTGTATCCCATGGCAAATTAACGGCAATTTTGTGGACTATGTCGTAAAAATGGATAAAGTAGGTATTCCTGAAAAAATTATCTCAGGGACAACACAAATCACGAAAAGCCCTGACCGTTTACTACTGGCAGAGATGACAGCAAAATTCTGTGAGGTTACCGGTATTATTCACGATGGATTTTCATTCCAGACAGGTGCCGGCGGAACTTCGCTTGCCGTATCCGATTATTTTGACAAAATTATGCGTCGCAAAGGCATTAAAGCCCGCTTTGCCCGCGGCGGCAGTAATAAATATATGGTCAAGATGCTGGAAGACGGTTTGATTGATTATATCCTCGACGGACAGACATTCGACCTTGATGGTGTTCGCAGTATGCGAGAGAATCAAAACCATGTGTGGACAAGCCCATTTACCAGCTACAACTATCACAGCAAAGGGAATTTTGCAGGTATTCTCGATGTGGTTATCCTTGGTGCTACCGAAGTGGATGTAAACTTCAATGCCAATGTGGTAACCCATTCCGACGGTTACTTGCTTCACGGTATTGGCGGCTGGCAAAACTGCTTATTCTCAAAAACGGTCATTCTGCCACTTCCATTGTTCCGCGACCGCATTCCGGTTATTGTTGACGAGGTTACCACTATTACCGGTCCCGGTGAACTCATTGATGTCATTGTTACCGAACGCGGTATTG
>JALTEO010000005.1 GCA_027073875.1 Bacteroidales bacterium | reverse complement strand
CAGCTTATATCAACTTGCCACGACAGTTGCCCATAAAAGCACTTGTGCCACCTTTTATCATTAGTTGGCTAATTGTTTCCACTGCCATTTCCGTGGCATTTTTCACCACCATGCATTTGTTCCATGTTCCTGTTCAACACAACGCAATGTGGAGCGTAACCTTTATCATATCACTTTTGGTATTATCAATGGAAAGCTTGTCCTATTTTTTGGCACTGAACATAAAAAACGGAGCCGTCTTGGCCGGGCTGATAACTTTAATTGTGATGCCGGCATTTATGTATTCGGGCTACCTTGTTCCCATTGAACAAATGGCAAGCGTTCCCAATATGATAGGTAATGCTTTTCCGCTACGGCATTACTTACAAGCACTTTATCCCGTTTTTAACCACCATAGACCATTAAGTGCAGTCTATAAACACATCAATATTTTATGGAGTTACATTGCCGTATTCATTGGATTATCGGTAATATCTATTGCTTTCGGACAATTTGAGAGAGTTTACCGCCGGAAGAAAATGATAATGGAAAAATTCCGTCAGAGAAGAAAAAAATAAAAGGAGGAAGTAATTATGAAAAAAATAATATTCGGTATATTAATAAGTATATTTTTAGGATTTAATCTGCAAGCACAAAAAGTTTTGTCGCTTCAGGATGCCATTGCACTGGCACTGGAAAATAATCCTGCTATAAATGCCGGCAAAAGTCAAGTTAAGGTAGCCGATGCCAAATATATGCAGGCGAAATCGTCGTTGTATCCGCAGGCAAATGTGTTGTCGAAATATTTTTATACGAACAATTTGCCGGGGATGTATCCGTTAGCAGGTGTAAATGTGCCGGTAATGAACAACGGCACGCCTACCGGCGATGAGATTACCATGCACCCGATGGCACCCTATCCCAATTTGGATCGGGATGTGCTTACCACGGATTTTAATGTTATTTATCCTATTTATGCGGGAAATAAACGCAAAAATGCCATTGCCTTAACACAAGACCTGAATAATTTTTACAACAAACAATTGGATGAAACAAAGTCCCAACTGGTAGAAAAAGTCAAGATGGCATACTATAATTATCTCACCATCAACGAAGTAATTAAAGTCTATAACT
Source organism: Bacteroidales bacterium (assembly GCA_027073875.1). Taxonomy (GTDB): domain Bacteria; phylum Bacteroidota; class Bacteroidia; order Bacteroidales; family JALTDM01; genus JALTEO01. The sequence continues at coordinate 3,372 of JALTEO010000005.1, read as the reverse complement.
TAGCATTGCAGCAATTTAACAAGCATCTGGATTTGGCACAAAAAGCTTATGAACAAGGTGTAAGATCAGAGTTTGATGTGTTGAATTTTAAATCGAAAATTGCCGGCTTTAACAGTAAAATAATTGAGCTCGAAGGAAAAAGGGAACTGGTGGAGACAGCACTGCGAAATCTGCTTGCCCTGCCCGAAAACGACAGTGTCGTATATACCGGATCTATTGATGAACTTTACAATGCTTCGGGATTAGTTACACAAACTGATCTGGCGACCATTCAGGAAAATAATTACAAAGTTCAGTCACTCGAAACCATGTTAAACTTATTGGACAAGAAAGAAAAAATGGAACAAGCCGCTACCTTGCCGGTATTGTTTACTTTTGGAAATTACCACATATATCACGGTAGGGATTTTCCGCCGTTCGGCAATGCGTGGCGTAATGGCTATGCGGTAGGTGTAGGTCTGAAAATCAATCTGTTTGACGGCAACCTTTCCAAAGGAAAAATTGCTGAAGTTAAAGCCAATGCCGATAAATTGCATGATTACAAAGACGGACTGAAACTGAAATTGCGTTATGAATATACCAAGTCAGTGGAAAACATTAATGCTTTGGAAAACAAAATGCAGGCAGAGCAGAAAAATTTGGAAGTCGGACAAAAAGCGTATGATATAGCAAAAGTAGGATACGATAATGGCGTGATAACGAACATTGAACTTAACGATGCCCAGCTTAATGTAACAAAAATTAAAACATCAATCCTGAATACAAAAAAAGAAATTCTGATTGAATATGCCCATTTGGATTATCTGAATGGTCTGTTAAAATAAACTTATAAAAACCTAAAATTAAAAATTATGGAAACTAAAACCAAACCGAGCATTGATGAAATGTTGAAAATGATGGCTGAGGAACTGGGCGAAACCCCTATCACTATGGAAAGCTTATCCAAACTGAACGAACACATTGTTTACGAGCATGCTGCCAACAAACAATTTGCCATGTCCGGTAACCACATTCCGCCCAAATATAAATTATTGATGAGTCTTGCCATCAGTGCGGCACTCGGCGTAGAAAATTGTATTGAAACATATACCAAAGTGGCAATTCGCAATGGTATTAGTCCGGAAGAAATAATGGAAACCATTGTGCTGACACGCTTTGTAAAAGGAACAACTGTAATTAGTTCCTCTACGAGTGCCATGCAGCTTCTCGTTGATAAAATGAAAAATTCGTGATTACAAATTACGAATTATGAATGGGAAAATAAAACTTTATGAATTTTACAAGCTAAATAATGACTATTGATTATTTGATAATAGCAGAAGATTGTGTCGCTCCTTTGGAGCTAATGAAAGATTGCCATTATTTTTCTACCAAGATACTACTCCTACGGAGTTAATCTGCAAAAGCAAACATTGTAAAACAAACAACTATGATTATTAATTGCGAATGATGAATGATAAAGCCGGATCAAAAAAGTGCGTCATTGCGAGCAAACAGAGTGAGCGTAGCAATCTCTCCAATAAAACCGCTATGGCGGAGGGGAATGATGAAGTAATTTCTGCTAATAATGAACAGATTGTTACGCCTCCTTCGTCGGCTCACAATGACGGTAATATAGGGCAGATTGTTACGCCTGCGGCTCACAATGACGGCAAGAATGAGCAGATTATTTTGTTTGTTTTATCTTCAAATAATGACGAATTGCCAATTACGAAGTAAGAATGGGAAAATAAAACCTTATGTATTTCCAACTTTACAAACTTTTAACTTTTGAACTAATTAAGCACCGTAGGGGCGTTACCTTGGTAACAGAACACAAGCTATATAGAAGCTCCGTAGGAGCGATACGGAAAATAATGAATCTGGAATTAAGAATGAGAGAACATAACTTTCAATTTTACGACCCAAAAACAGAGGGATGATAAGAAAACAATTAAACAGATAATAAATAACACAACGCATCAAGCACAAAGGCAGTCACTATGTCCGGTAAAATGAGCCCTATCCGTAAACAAGAAATCAAAAAAGCACTTTTTGATATTATAACTACGGAAGGTATTCAAAAGTTGTCAACAAAAAATCTGGCACAGCATGCCGGACTTAGTGAGGGTGCCATTTACAGGCATTTCAAATCAAAGGATGCCATTTTTCAAAGTATTGCCAATGATGTAGAGCATGACATGATTGAAAACCTGCGAAAAATTGCATTAAGCAGTATGTCGCCTAAAACACGGTTAAAATCTTTTATCTGCACGCATTATCAATATTTGCACACACACCGTGGCATCAACATTTTATTGTTTTCGTTGGCTTCGTATAACGACAATGTTCAACTCTTGTCTATCCTTTCCCGTATCTTTAATCTGGAGAAAAAATACTTTTCAAAAATAGTTACCGACGGCATATTGGAAGGCATTTGGGACAACACAATAAATCCCGATAAATTATCGGAATTTTATATGGGGATTCCAACCACATTCAATATTGAAATACATTTGGACAAAGAAAAATTATTTAACAAAAATGTTTGTCTGAAAATATATGCCCTAATTATAAAAATATTAGAAAAATAAACTTAATTTTGCCAATTATGGCAATAAAAAGAATCCGTAAAACGGGCGATGAGCGGCGAAAAGAAATTAAGCAATGTATTTTGGACATTGTTTTTACCGAGGGTATGCACAAACTTTCTACCCGGTATTTGGCTCAAAAAGTAGGATTAAGCGAGGGGGCACTTTTCAGGCATTACCCTAATAAAATGGCAATGATTGAAGATATTATCGGGGATGTAAAAATTGAAATGATAGATTATTTAAAAGACATTGCCGAAAATAATAAATCGCCCCGGGAACGGTTGGATGAATATATTTCTTTTACGCTTGATTATTTGTATCACAAAAAAGGCATTACGCTGCTTTTATTTACGGAGGCGTCATATCAGAATGATGAAGGTCTGAAACAAACCATGAATACAATTTACAGATTACAAAAGCAATATTTTACAAAAATTGTATTGGACGGCATTGCCCAAGGCATTTGGGACGACACAATTGATGTAGAAAATTTGGCAAGACTTTATATGGGTATTCCCGTAACGCTTAATATTGAAATGATACTTAACCCGAAAGCGTTTGACCATAAAATATTTTGCAATCAAATGAAAAACATCATTTTAAAAGTTTTGACTAAAAAATAATGATAAAATAATGCCGGTGAAATCTAAATTGAGAAAAAATCCATTATCATTTTTCCCAATACAACTTTTATTGGATTACCTGAAATATAACCGGCTAATTTTATTATCTTGGCTGTTACCGTTTTTATTTATTACCGGAGCAATGGGGGAAAAGTTTGGAATTCCAACACTGTACC
>JALTEO010000004.1 GCA_027073875.1 Bacteroidales bacterium | reverse complement strand
AAACAAAAAAAAGATTTAAAAGTTCAGATAATTTTTAAAAAAAATTTTCGGATATATATTAAAAATGGCAAGTAATTGAATTTGAGTTTACCACAAATGAAACAAATCACATGAATAACTATTTGCATATTTCTGTAAATCAAACAATTAAAAAACCAATAATATGCTGCGTCTTTTTCTTTGTGTAACTTTGTGATTCTTGGTGTTCTTTGTGATACTTTATTCTGTTTCATAAAATCCTCAAAATTATTCTTTTCCAAAAGTTTCTCTTTATTAGCCATCTACTCATTATTTGTCGTATCTTTGCAGCCAATTTTTTAAAACACAAGTATTTTGACATTTGACACAATGGGCTTCTCGCCCGAACTACTGAAAGGGATTGAAGATTTAAAATTTGAAAAACCGACACCCATTCAAGAAAAAGTTATCCCTATCGTTTTATCATCCAACCATGATATTGTTGGTTTAGCACAGACAGGGACAGGAAAAACCGCAGCTTTCGGCTTACCGGTTATCGAACAAATAGATTTACAAAACAAATCCGTTCAAGCATTAATATTAGCACCTACACGAGAATTATGTATCCAGATTTCAAAGGATTTACAGAGTTTCTCGAAACATATCAACAGACTGCAAATAACAGCTGTATATGGCGGTGCCCCAATTATTAATCAGATAAAAGCACTAAAAAAAGGAACACATATTATTGTTGCCACTCCCGGCAGAATATTAGATTTAATCAAACGGAAAGCGGCAAAAATCAACCATATAAAGACTGTTATTCTTGACGAAGCCGATGAAATGCTCAATATGGGCTTTCGCGATGATTTAGATGCTATTTTGGAGACAACTCCCGCAGAAAAACGGACTTTGCTTTTCTCGGCTACCATGCCCAAAGAAGTTGCCCGTATTGCCAAAACCTACATGAAAACCCCTGAAGAAATCACTATTGGCAAACAAAATGCAGGAGCAGAAAATGTTCGCCATATTTATTATCTTGTTCACGCCAGTAATCGCTATCTTACTCTCAAACGCATTGCCGATTACAATCCCGATATTTATGGTATTGTCTTTTGCCGTACCCGTCAGGAAACCAAAGATGTAGCCGACAAATTGATAAAAGACGGCTATAATGCCGATGCCATTCACGGCGATTTATCACAGGCACAACGCGACCATGTAATGAAGCGGTTTCGCGAAAAATCACTGCAAATGTTGGTAGCTACCGATGTCGCAGCCCGTGGCATTGATGTAGATGATATTACACATATCATCAATTATAATTTACCCGATGAATTGGAGACATATACCCACCGCAGCGGACGAACCGGACGAGCAGGAAAATCGGGAATATCCATAGCTATTGTAAATTTTAGGGAAGTAACCAAAATCCCTTATATTGAAAAAATAATTGGAAAGAAGTTTGAAAAATTACTTGTACCATCAGGAACGGAAATTTGCAAAAAACAACTATTTAATCTGATTGACCGGATGGAAAAGGTAAAGATTGACGAAAAGCAAATTTCACCATTTATGGAAACCGTAAATAAAAAACTGGAATGGCTTAGCAAAGAAGAAATCATAAAACACTTTTTATCTCTCGAATTTAACCGGTTTTTGGCTTACTATAAAAATGCCCCCGACCTAAACGAAAAACCAAATAACAGAAAAGAAAATCGAGATAATTTTGATAAACGAAAAAGACAAGACAATCGCAATAAGCGAAACAAAAGTAATAACAATTTTCAACGATTCTTTATCAATCTCGGTAAAAAAGACGGTGTATTACCAACCAATATCATCGGAATGATTAACGACTATACCCGTAACCGTGACATCAGCATCGGCGATATAGACATAAAAGATAAATTTTCATTTTTCGAAGTAGATGGCATATATACCTCTACGATACTAAAAGCATTCAAAGATAGCAAATTTAGAGGACGACACATTAATGTGGAAATTGCCGAAGGAATTAATGAAGGCAACCGAAAAAAGAAGCGAAAGAGAAAATAAGAATTGTTTTATTATCGTAAATATTTTCTATTTTTGGTATAATGTTTACTTTTGCTTTTTCAAAATTTTACGATAATGAACTTTGATGCAAGAAAAATCCTGCCCTATCTCACGGCAGTAGTTTTATTTTTAGTCCTTTCTCTCGCCTATTTTCCAGACCGCATGGAAGGTAAAGTCTTGAAGCAATCCGATATGGACACCTATCGGGGTGTGTCAAAAGAAATTCTTGATTTCCGTGAGCAAACCGGAGAAGAAGCCCTTTGGACCAATAGGTTGTTCGGTGGTATGCCGGCATATCTTATTTCCGTTCATTACCCCTATAATATTTTAGGAAAGGTTCATACTGTGCTTTCAATTGACCACTATCGTCCGGTAAGTTTCTTGTTTCTCTCAATGCTCATCTTCTTTATTGCTATGCTTATGTTTGGAGTTGATCCGTGGCTCTCCATTGTGGGTAGTATTGCCTATGCATTCTCATCATTCTTCTTAATATTTATAGAAGCAGGACACATAACTAAAGTTCAAGCAATGGCTTATCTACCGGGTATTGTCGCAAGTATTTACTATGCCTACAAGAAAAAAGTGTGGATAGGAACATTTCTACTTGCCATTTTCCTTGGCATCCAACTTATGGTCAACCATTTACAAATAACTTACTACACGCTTATGATTGTCGTTGTTATGATGATATTTGTCATTTGGGATGCCATCAAAGAAAAAACATTACCTGATTTTTTTAAACGAAGTGCCATTTTAGGAATAGCTGTTATACTTGCTATTGGTGTCAATTTCCCAAACCTGTGGCTTACCTACGAATACGGAAAATATTCTACCCGTGGTAAATCAGAATTAACAACAAACAAAGACCAAGTTACCAGTGGATTAGACAAAGACTATATTGTATCATGGAGCTACGGTATTGGAGAAACTCTTACACTGCTTATTCCCGACTTCAAAGGCGGTAGTTCTTATGGCAGTGTTGGAAAAAACGCCAAAACCTATAAATTGCTTTCGCAGAATTATCCGCCGGCACAACTAAAACAAATTACCAAGCAATTGCCTTTATATTTTGGCGACCAACCATTTACATCAGGTCCGCTCTATCTTGGTGCTATTATTATTTTTCTTTTCCTAATGGGTATCTTCCTTATAAAAGGTAATCTTCGCTGGTGGATTTTATTAGCAACTATTCTTGCTATTATGCTGGCTTGGGGAAAACATTTTATGGGACTTACCAATATTTTTATTGATCATGTTCCAGGGTACAATAAATTTAGATCTGTCTCTACAATATTAATAATTACCCAGTTCACATTTCCATTTTTGGCTATTCTTACCTTACAACGCATCCTCTTCGATAAGGTAGAGAAAAAAGATTTTATGAAAGCTCTCAAATGGTCAACAGGTATTCTTAGTGGCTTATTGCTCATCTTTTGGCTGGCACCAAAAATGTTCGTTAGTTTTTCTTCACCTATAGATGCTAACTATCTGCAACAAGGTGCTACAGAGTTTGTTAATGCTTTAAGAAGTGATCGTCAGAGCATGCTTAGCAGTGATGCACTCCGTTCGCTTATTTTTGTTTTGTTAGCTGCCGGCATACTCTTTTTTGCTTTCACAAAAAAACTACAGACAAAATATGCCATCACCCTTTTCGGACTTTTAGTTTTAATTGATTTGTGGGGAGTAGATAAACGATATGTTAATAGTGATAGTTTTGTAACAAAATCTGCTAACAAAGTACCTTATCCAAAAACACAAGCATTTAACATGATACTACAAGATAAGGCACTTGATTATCGGGTATTTAACCTATCTGTAAGTCCATTTAACGATGCCAGTACCTCTTATTATATGAATTCTATTGGTGGCTATCACGGAGCAAAAATGGGACGCTATCAAGAACTGATTGAACACCAGATAAGCAAAAATAATATTCAAGTTCTGAACATGCTAAATACAAAATACTTTATTATTCCCGACCGGAATAACAATAACCAACCTGTGGTACAAATGAATCCGGGAGCACTTGGAAATGCATGGTTTGTAAATGGCTATAAACTAGTAGCTAATGCCGATTCTGAAATTGATGCTCTTACACAATTTAACCCTGCTTCAATTGCCATTGTAGATAAACGATTCAAAAAATTTGTTGCAGGATTCAAATATCAAAAAGACTCTACAGCAAATATTAAATTGATAGAATATAAACCCAATCATTTAACCTACAATTTCATATCAAAGGTACCACAATTAACTGTTTTCTCTGAAATATATTATCCTAAAGGTTGGCAGGCATTTATTGACGGAAAACCCGTTGATCATTTTCGTGTCGATTATGTGCTTCGGGCTATGCTCATTCCTGCCGGCAACCATAAAATAGAATTTGACTTCCATCCAAAGGGTTATTATACAGGCAATAAAGTAGCACTTGCCTCATCTATATTATTAGTATTAATGGCATTAGGTATCCTTTTTGCAGAATTTCG
>JALTEO010000003.1 GCA_027073875.1 Bacteroidales bacterium | reverse complement strand
AACTAACTTCACTTTTACCATTTCACCTTCTTTCAATACATCCTCAACTTTTTCAATACGCCGCCAATCAATTTCAGAAATATGTAATAATCCTGTCGTTCCGGGCATTATCTCAACAAATGCTCCGTAAGGTTGAATTGTTTTAATCTTTCCTTCATAGATTTCGCCTTCCTCGGGAACAGCTACAATCTCCTGAATTTTAGCATACGCTTTATCCAGTTTTTCTTGATTAACACCTGAAATTTCAACCATTCCCACATTACCAATTTCTTCAATGGTAATAATAGTATCTGTATCTTTTTGAAGTCCCTGAATAATTTTCCCGCCGGGACCAATAATTGCACCAATAAAATCTTTCGGTACACTAAAACGAATAATCTTAGGTGTATGTGGTTTGTATTGCGAACGCGGTTCAGAAATTGTTTCCATCATCTTACCGAGAATATGCAAACGACCTTCTTTTGCCTGTATTAGTGCTTTGGAAAGAATTTCGTAAGACAGTCCATCAATTTTAATATCCATTTGTGTTGCCGTAATACCATCTTTGGTTCCGGTAACTTTAAAGTCCATATCACCTAAATGATCTTCATCGCCCAAGATATCGGAAAGAATAGCATATCTTCCTGTCTCCGCATCAGAAATTAGTCCCATAGCAATACCAGACACCGGTTTTGATATTTGGATACCTGCATCCATTAATGCCAATGTACCTGCACATACGGTTGCCATAGAAGAAGAACCGTTAGATTCTAAAATATCCGAAACAACACGAATGGTATATGGATTAACCTCAGGATTTGTCGGAATAACCGACTGTAATGCTCTTAAAGCCAAATGTCCATGACCAATTTCGCGTCTGCCTGCACCACGATACGGGCGAGCATCACCGGTAGAAAAAGGCAAGAAATTATAATGGAGAATAAACCGTTCCGTACTACGCAGCAACGCACCATCAATTTCTTGTGCATCTAATTTAGAGCCAAGGGTAACAGTTGACAACGATTGTGTTTCGCCACGGGTAAAAATTGATGAACCATGTGCTGAAGGCAACACATCTACTTCTGACCAAATAGGACGGATTTCATCTAATTTTCTGCCATCAAGACGAATACCATCATTTAAAACCATTTCGCGAACGGCTTTTTTGTGAACTTCATGATAATATTTATCGACTAATTTTTCGTTTACTTCTTCTCCCTCGGCAGCATTTTCATTCATTTTTTCAATAAAATCTGTCTTGACTTTATCAAACAATTCTGATCGTTTATGTTTATCTGCCAAATGCTGACGGGCAACTTCCAGTGCTTTATCGTAAGTTTCTGCGAAAACTTTTTCCCGCAATGCTTCGTCATTATTTTCGTGAGAATATTCTCTTTTTTCTGTTTTCCCTGCTGCTGCTTCCAGTTTTTTCTGTGCTTCGCATTGAATTTTTATAGCTTCGTGAGCAAACTTCAGGGCTTCTACCATATCATCTTCTGATACTTCTTTCATTTCTCCTTCAACCATGGAAATATCTTTGATAGTTCCTCCTACAATCAGGTCTAATTCAGCACCTTTAAGCTCCGAGATATTCGGATTAATTTTGAGTTCTCCATTAATTTTGGCAACTCTTACTTCGGAGATAGGTCCTTTGAAAGGAATATCGGAAACCATCAATGCAGCAGAAGCGGCAAATCCTGCCAGTGCATCCGGCATTGTTTCTCCGTCACCGGAGATTAAGTCAACATTAACAAAAGTCTCGGCATGATAATCATCCGGAAATAACGGTCTTAGTGCTCTGTCAATTAATCTGGAAATTAATATTTCGTAGTTAGATGGTCTGGCTTCGCGTTTAAAAAAGCCACCGGGGAATCGCCCCAAAGCAGCATATTTTTCCCTGTAATCACAGGAAAGTGGCATAAAATCAACATCTTCTTTGGCGTCTTTTGCAGACACAACAGTGGCAAGCAACATTGTTTTTCCCATGGTTAGCACCACAGAACCATTTGCTTGTTTTGCCAATTTGCCGGTTTCAATAGTTATTTCTCGTCCATCGGCTAATTGTACCTTTTCATTAAAAATTTGCATAATAAATGTGTGTATTTGTTTGTTTGTGTATAAAATAAAAAAAGGCAAGCTACCTTGCCTTTTTTTTAAGAAAATTATCTACGGAGTTTCAGGTCGGCAATTAGTTTCCGGTATCTTTCGATATCCTCTTTTTTGAGTTTATTCAACAATCTTCTTCTTTTACCAACAATTCGTAAAAGTGCCCTTTCGGTACTAAAATCTTTTTTATGTTCCTTAAGGTGTGAAGTTAAATGTTGAATTCTTTCTGTAAATAAAGCAACCTGTGATTCGTATGATCCTGTATCGGTCTCGGAAGTTCCGTACTTTTTGAAAATTTTTTGTTTATCTTCTGTTGTCAGATAATTCATTGCAATAAATATTTATTTGTTCTTAAAAACGAAGTGCAAAGATACACTTTTTTTAATTACCAAGAAAAAAACTGAAAAATTTATCGCAATTTAAAGTTGTATGTGATGGTTCCTGTTTGTTCAATACTCATTGGGTCGGCACTAAATTTGGCATGCCATGCAGCAATTTTCGCCTCTTTTACCAAATTTTTATTAATGGTGGTACTACCCTGCCCTAAACTGACAGCAATTACATTGCCATCTTTATCTACTTTTATGTTCAGTACTACTTTCCCCGAAACATTACCCGGTGGATATTTCGGTGGCGGCAATGCCTGTGCCGAGCGACCACCCATGCTATAAGAAATGCCACTTGTTCCTTGTCCAAAATTATTCGGGCTGTTGGAATTGGGGTCACCATTCGGATCACCTTGATTACCATCCCCTTCTGTTACTCCTGAACTACCACTATTGTTAGACGGATGAAACAGTGCATTATTATTAATCTTCTGCTTTTGATTTTGTTCTTCGTTTTGTTGTGTGTTATTGTTTGTTTGATTCGTCGGATGATGATCATGATGTTCTTCCTGAACTGCAGGAGCTTCCACATCGTTCTGTGTCAGATTCTCCTCCTGCGAGTTTGTTGCCTTCGATTGTTTCTGATTAGCTGGTGGTTTGGGTGTTCCCAGCCCATTATCGGTATTTCCAAAACTAATCATAATACCATCCGGTTCCGGGAATGGTGGTGGAGCAGGTTTAAAGCCCCAAAAAACCAATATCACAATTACAACAACATGAAACAAAAGAGTTGCTATAATTCCAAGTAACAATGATTTTTTATCTTTCTCCATTTAATAACAAAATTAAATTACTTAGGGCTGGTAGCCAAGATTACACGATAATGGTTTTTTCGAGCAATATCCATTACATCTACTACATACTCAATAGGAACTTTCTTGTCCGCATGCAGAGAGATAGTCGGTTCTTTTTCTCCTGCTAATTTTTGATTTAACACCATACTTAAATTATCCAAAGTAACAATTTGTTTGTCCACAGCAAAGACTAAGTCTTCGGTAATAGAAACCGACACGCTTGCTTTTTTATCAGTCTGTGCTGAACTTTTTGGCAATAACAAATCGAGTGCATTGGGAGAAATCAAAGTAGAGGTAATCATAAAGAAAATCAACAGCAAAAAAACCAAGTCTGTCATTGACGACATGTTAAAACCGGCTTCTACCTTATTTCTTGTTTTCAGACTCATTTATAATAGTTTAAAATTCTTAAAGTTATTCTGCCGGAGCATTCAAGACATCCATAAATTCCATCGTAGAAACTTCCAACATATTGACTACTTTTTCGACTCGTGCCACCAGAAAATTATATGCCAAATAAGCTAAAATACCCACGATAAGACCGGCAACAGTTGTTACCATAGCTGTATAAATACCGTTTGACAACAACGACACATTGATATTTCCACCCTCTACACTTGCCATATCATAAAAAGCACGAATCATTCCCATAACGGTGCCAAGAAAACCGAGCATTGGGGCAGCACCTGCCGTAGTAGCTACGGTAACTAATCCTTTTTCTAATTTTGCCACTTCCAATTTACCCACATTTTCGATGGCAGCATTTACATCGTTCAGCGGTCTTCCAATCCGTGAAACACCCTTTTTTATCATTCTTGCCACAGGATGCTGATAACCATCGCAATAGGATAATGCTTCTCCTATTTTCCCATCTTTAATCAAATGTGTAATTTGCTCCATAAAGTGACTGTCCATTTTTGACGCTTTCTGGATTACAAAATAGCGTTCAAAGAAAATATAAACTGCCAAAACAGATAACAATAAAATAGGTACCATCATCCAGCCGCCTTTGAGTGATAATTCCCAAAATGATAAGCCGCTTTGTTGTACTTGTTCGGCTGCCTGTGTTACAGCTTGTGCCGTATCGTTAGCTACATTAATTTGTAAAAGCGTTAGAAACATATTACTATTTTTTTAATTTGTATTTTTGTGCAAATTTGAGCCGTTTTTGTTTGTTTATTAGTCGGTATTCGTACGATTTTATAATATTTATATCCACTGCCTAAATACTTGATTATATTTTTAACAAAATCTTCTAAAT
>JALTEO010000002.1 GCA_027073875.1 Bacteroidales bacterium | reverse complement strand
TTCCCCTTCCCTAATGAATTAGGGAAGGGGCCAGGGGATGGGTCAGAAATAAAGCAACAACCAAAAATCTTAGAGATAAACGCTCAGATTTTAAGGCCCAAAATCTAAGTATGCTGTTTTTAAACGCTTTATACAAGGAATAGAATTCAGTATTATCCTAAGGTCTTTGGTTTTAAGAAATTTTTTATGGTGATACTGACATTCTATTTTAACAGATGACATCTGCGTAATCGGCTTGTTCAAAGCATTGTTTATGCTTCTCTGTCATCATTCAAATTCAAACGAGGTTATTACCTCACCAAGGAGTTTAATATTTTACGGAGATTTAGATTGAGAAAAAGCATTACCTTTTTAGTGCTATTAACCATTGTTCTTCCACTTTTAGGCATCAGTTTATCTGTTTATTTGGCTGAGCGTAGCCTTAATCAGGCAAGCAAAAGTTTCCATTCGTCGGAGCATTCTTTTGAAATTTTAACAACTGCTGAAGAATTGAGAAACGCCTGCAACCAATTGGATTTTTTATCTTACTTATTGGCCGAAGGTAAGCGTGATAAGACATTATTGACAAATTTTTATCAACACAAACAAAATGTACTTCTTTTATTAAAGCGACTCGAAAACTTAACCGCCGATAACTATAACCAACAAAAAAAAGTAAAAGATTTACACCTGATTATTTTTAAGTGTCTTAAAACTATAAAAACTGCGGTGGATAAATCTCAAACTGGTAATTTACATTCACCAGAACTAATCAGGCTGGAAAATAAATTTAAAAAATCCATTCTTAATATAAAAAATGTCGAATACACATTACTAAAAATTCGTTCCTTTCAATCCACTGCATCCATTCAACAGACAAAGTCGAAAGTTTTTCTGGCATTTTTTGTCTCATTGTTTATTCTGTTTTTGGCCAATGTTGTTATCTATTCATTATTATCAAAACAAAATAAAATTTTAAAGGAAAAGGGGAAACTCAGCGCTTTAAATAATGCCATTATCAGCAAAGCCTTAGATCCGATTATTACCACCAATGGAAAAGGCATAGTTCTATCATTCAATCCCGCCGCCGAGACTCTTTTCGATTATAAAAATGAAGAAATTATCGGTAAATCTTTAAAGATGCTTTTAACTGCAAACGATCAAGAAAAATTTGAGAATGATGGCTTTGATAACCTTTTAACCAATCGAACGGAATTTAAAGACATAAAAAAAGACGGCACTTCGATTCCATTATTAATATCATCGGCCAAAATAAATATTAGCGATGAACAATCTATTATATCCATTATCCTGCATGATCTCTCCGAATATAAAGCTAAAGAAAAAGAAATTCATAAATTATCCCGACGTTTAGATTTGGCAACTGAAATCGCTCAGATGGCCGTTTGGGAATGGGATGTAAAAACAAATGAGTTAACTTTACTTAGGCATTTATTTAGTGATTTTGAAACTGAAAAAACTCCCAAGAATTTATTAAAATCATTACAAAGCCATATTACTCAGGAAGAACAAGACAAAATTAAAACACAAATCAAACAGGCATTTAATCAAAAAAAGAAATTAATCGATTTAGAATTCTTGTTTAATAAAAATCCGGATGATATTCGTTATTTAAAAAATCGCGCTTTAATCGAATATGACAAAAAGGGTTCACCGAAATTATTGATCGGCGTTACCTGGGATGTCACCGACTTGAAAATGGCTACCGAAATTCAGCGTCAGGCCAAGCAAGCGGCAGAAGAGGCCAATCAGGCTAAAAGCCATTTTTTGGCTAACATGAGCCACGAAATACGTACGCCCCTTAATGCCATCATCGGATTAAACCTGTTGTTGCGTCAAACACCATTAAATGAAAAGCAACGGGATTATGTTGCCAAAATCCATTTATCGGCCACCAGCCTGTTAAGTATTATTAATGAAATATTAGATTTTTCCAAAATTGAAGCCGGTAAACTTCGTATTGAAAAAACCAAATTCAATCTTGATCTCATTCTGAATCGATTAGCAAAAATTATTTACTTGAAAGCCCGTGAAAAAGGTCTTGAATTAATCTTCCATCAGGACATTAAAATCCCTCCTACTCTATTTGGCGATCCATTACGTATTTCGCAAATTCTAACAAATATGATTAGCAATGCTATCAAATTTACCGAACAGGGACAAATTGTTGTTTCGGCCAAATTAGTCCGCCAAACTGAAAATTTGGCGACCCTGCAATTTTCCATTTCGGATACCGGGATCGGCATTCCCGAAGAGCAGCTTAATCATCTTTTCCAACCTTTTATGCAGGCTGATATTTCGACGGCGCGAAAATATGGTGGAACAGGTTTAGGATTAAGCATTTGCAAACAGTTGGTAGAAATGATGGATGGGCGAATTTGGGCAGAAAGCATCTTAAATAAAGGAAGTATATTTTATTTTGAACTTTCTTTTCCTTACGAAAAAGTAAAAGATAAAGAATTTTATCAACCCCCTGTTGAGTTACAAAATTTACGTATCCTTATTGTTGATGACGTCCCTGAAATTCGTCAGACACTTCAAGAGCAGTTAGAAATATTTAGCAAAAATTCTACGACTGTTGGTACCGGTAAAGAAGCAATTACGGAATTGAAAAATGCACTTATCACAGGTAAAAAATTATATGATTTGGTTATTCTGGATTGGAGGCTACCCGATTCCAATGGTTTGGAGGTAGCTAAAAAAATTCTTGCAGACGCCCAAATTTTAAAAAAGCCCAAGATAATTCTCATCAGCGCTTATATAGACAAAGATTACTTGCTGAAAGAAAAAAATTATTTTGATGCTTTTCTTACCAAGCCATTTACACTTTCCGTTTTATTCAATACAATTCTGGAAGTTTTCAGCAAGGAAATACAGCACGAAATCGGATCTTCGGCCATGGTCAATATTTATCCCAAGGGATTTGATCAGATCAGAGGCGCGAAAATTTTAATTGCCGAAGACAACGAATTAAATCAACAGGTTATTAAAGAATTGCTGGAAAACGAAGGCTTTTTTGTTACGATAGCCGAGGACGGGGAAAAAGCCATTGAGTTTGTTTTTCAGGAAACGGATATATTTGACCTCATTCTAATGGATATCCACATGCCAGGTGTGAATGGTTTCGAGGCCACACAAGCGATTCGTAAAAATAAAAATTATTCAGAAGTACCCGTTATTGCTCTCACAGCAGATTTAACTTCAAATATTCAACGACAAATTAAGGAAAAGGGTTTAAACGATTTTATCTCAAAACCCATCGATCCCGATGAGCTGTTTATCAAACTTATACAATGGATTAAACCCCTTAAGCGTGAAATTTTTCAAAAGCAGATTACCTCCGATGAAAGAGAAAGTGCCATCCGGGCTATTCTTTCTTCAATCCCTGGGCTCGATTATTCAGAAGGTTTAAGAAGGCTAAATTATAACTACCAGCTTTATTCTGAACTAATCATAAAATTCAGACAAAACAATCTGGATTTTTCCCAAAAGTTAAAAACTCTTTTAAAGAATAGGGAAATTGAAGAATTCCACAGAACTGTACACACCCTAAAAAGCACGGCCGGAAATCTCGGTTTCAATAGCATTCAAAATGTCGCAACCGAACTTGAATCTGCTACACGTAATATGAATTTAAATCAAATTCAAGATTTAATGCAAAAAGCCGAATTTGAAATAAAAAGGACATTGGAAACTTTACAACCCTATATATTGCAGCTAAAAAATTATATTCAATCTTCTGTAGGGCCCTCTTTATCCAGGGATGAGGTAAAAAAAGAGCTTAAAGATTCCTTAAAATTACTACAGGATTATGATGCCAGAGCCAAAGAAAAAATTAAAAGGCTCATTTTATCAATTAAAAATCTTGGCTTTCCGCAACAAGCCGAGACTCTATTAGGCTATATTGAGTCCTATCAATTTGATGAGGCGGCTGAAATTGTAAAAAATATTCTTGACCTTATAGAATCAAATGAGGTGTAATTTAAAATGGACGAGGTGCATCAAACTATTCTAATTGCCGATGATTCGCCGGATAACATTGCCTTGTTAACAGAAATTTTAAAACCTTATTACGGTTTATTGATCGCCACAGACGGAGAAAAAGCCGTACAGCTCATCCAATCTGAAAAAAGACCAGATCTAATATTATTAGACATTATTATGCCACAATTAGATGGATTTGAAGTTTGCAAACGTGTTAAATCAAATCCGGAAACAACTGAAATTCCGGTTATTTTCATTACAGGCCTGCGAGAAAGGGAAGAAATAATTCGCGGATTCACAATAGGAGCGCAGGATTATGTAACCAAACCTTTTCATCCCAAAGAATTGTTAGCACGCATTAAAACACACCTTGACCTAAAATCAAGAACAGAAGAATTAAAAAGCCTTAATGCTACTTTGGAAAAACGTGTCAACCTCAAAACCAAACAAATCCGGGAAGCCAATAAAAAACTAAAAGAATTGAATGAAGCATTGGAAAAAGCCAACCAACAACTTTTAACTCTGGATCGGGCCAAATCTAAGTTCATTCAAATTATCA
>JALTEO010000001.1 GCA_027073875.1 Bacteroidales bacterium | reverse complement strand
TTATACCGAAGATTTTTTACTACTAATATAAAACTATCTATTAACTTTGTTCCAAATTTTTAAGGCGATGCAAAAGCAATTTGTTAAAGAGGTTTTATTGGAGTCAGAAGCAGGTAAATCATTGATGCTTGAAGGTTGGGTAAGAACCAAACGGGTAAGTAAAAATGTTGCTTTTATTACACTTAACGACGGTTCTACAATAAAAAATATTCAAATAGTAGTTGATGGTAATTCAGATGCGTTTAAGCAAATGGATAACATTCATACGGGAACGGCATTACGGGTTTCCGGTAAATTAGTTGAATCTCAAGGTGCCGGACAACAAATTGAGTTACAGGCAGATGATATTATCGTTCTGGGCGATGCCGATCCGGATAAATATCCGCTACAACCGAAAAAACATTCAATGGAGTTTTTACGCGAAATAGCTCATCTCCGTTTTCGTACCAATACTTTTAATGCGGTTTTTCGTATTCGTCACGGATTAACTTTTGGTATCCATAAGTTTTTTAACGACAGAGGATTTTACAATATTCATACACCTATTATTACCGGTTCTGATGCCGAAGGTGCCGGTGCAATGTTTCGTGTTACAACGCTCAATTTAAATGATATTCCTAAAACAGACGATGGCTCGGTAGATGTTAAACAAGATTTTTTCGGTAAAGAAACAAATCTGACCGTATCCGGACAGTTAGAAGCAGAGTTGGCAGCATTGGCATTGTCAAAGGTTTATACTTTCGGACCCACTTTCCGTGCAGAAAACTCAAACACTTCACGCCATTTGGCAGAATTTTGGATGATTGAGCCGGAAATTGCTTTTTGCGATATTAAGTGCAATATGGATATTGCCGAAGAAATGTTGAAATATCTCGTAAAATATGTGATTGATAATTTCCCCGATGAATTGGAGTTTTTAAGAAAACGCTTACAAGATGAGGAGAAAAACAAAAAGCAGGAAGACCGCTCGATGGATTTAATGGAGAAACTGCAATTTATTTTGGAAAACGATTTTGCACGAATCACATACACAGAGGCATTTGATGTGCTTAGAAACTCTAAACCGAATAAGAAAAAACGGTTTGAATTCCCGGTAGAAGAGTGGGGAATGGATTTCCAATCGGAGCACGAACGCTATTTAGTTGAAAAATACTATAAAAAACCGGTTATCGTTACGGATTATCCCAAGGATATTAAAGCATTTTATATGAAGCAAAATGACGATAACAAAACGGTTCGCGGAATGGATGTATTATTTCCCGGTATTGGCGAAATTATCGGCGGCTCACAAAGGGAAGAAGATTATGATAAATTACTGAACAGAATCAAAGAAATGGGGATTCCTGAAAAAGATGTATGGTGGTATTTAGAAACCCGTAAATTTGGAAGTGTTGTCCATAGCGGTTTTGGTCTCGGATTTGAAAGATTGGTCTTATTTGTTACCGGCATGAGCAATATCCGTGATGTGATACCGTTTCCAAGAACACCGAAGAATGCAGAATTTTAAAATATTAATAACTTATGACTGAAGAAAATAAAACACCTGAGAAAGAAGAAATTATTGCTGAAAATTTTAATGCCAAAGCCGAAAAGAAATCCGGCGGAAAAGGGCTGTTAATTGTTTTGATAATTTTGTTGCTTATCGGCAATATCATTTTAGGATGGCTTTATTATCAGGAAACACAAGAATCTCACACTGTTTATATTAAGCTGAAAGATACCAATGCCGAAAAAGAATATATACAAAAGCAATTGGACGATATGACAGAGGGATACAATGCTTTAAAAACTGATAATGACACACTCAACCAAAAGATTGAAGAACAAAAGGAAAAGATTGAGCAAATAAAAGAGGAACTGAAACACAATAAAAATGTATCGTATTATCAAATCAGTCAGTATAAGAAAGAACTGGAGACTATGCGTAAAATCATGAAAAGCTATATTGTGCAGATTGATTCGTTGAATACATTGAACCAAAACCTTATTGCTGAAAATACACATGTTAAAACATCATATAATAAAGAAAAAAATAAGAATCAGGAATTGTCGAAACAAAACGAGGATTTGTCTCAGAAAGTTGATGTGGCTAAGGAAATCAGGGTATTTAACTTAAAAGTATTGGGATTAAACAAAAAAGGGAAGCCAAATACCAAAGCCAAAAAAATCAAGAAGATTCAAGTCTGTTTTACGCTGGGTGAAAACAAAGTGGTATCTCCCGGAACAAAAACCGTTTACTTGCGAATTGCCCGTCCTGATGGTTCCATTATTTCGTCTTCGGAATATGATTTATTTGATTATCAGGGAAATAAAATTGTTTATACCGATAAACGCGAGGTAGAATACAACAATGAAGATACTGATATGTGTGTATATTGGATTAATAAAACCGGTGAGGTGCTAACTCCCGGCACTTATTATGCCGATATTTTTGTCGGTGGCAAAAATATTGGAACAACAACTTTTAAATTGAAATAATAGTAAGAGTCTCCGTCCCAGCATTATTTATCCCTTAGAATTGTATCATGTGTGGCTTTTTATTCCTTCCGTCATTTCGACCGAACACAGTGAAGGAGAAATCTCGTCAAAAGAACAGATTGCCACAGACTTCGTTTTCGCAATGACGGTTTTTTTGAAGTATCTCGTGTGGCTTATTGCATTACCAAAATCTGAAATCGTTAATTAGAGTTTGAGACCTTTGTAAAACTTCTGATTTTGTTATTCTGAAAAATGTTCATCCTGAGCAAAGCGAAGGAGCTTGTGAAGAATCTATAAACATCTACTATCCAAAATATTGAGATACTTCGCACTGCTCAAATGACAGCTTTTTGGTTTTTTCAAAGGTCCCAGTTCATTATTCAAAATAACAATCTCGAATATTGATTAGTGAATACCGATTTAAGAAGTTATACCTAATGCTTAACAATCTAGTTTATATAGTGCTCAGCATACTGCCGACTGCATACTGCCGACTGCCTACTGTGGACTGCCGACTGAGAACTACCTGCTAAAATATTGCATAATTCGTAATTAATAACTCTAGGTACTAAATCTGTGTTCCGCACCTACGGTGTTTAATTCCCTGTTTTGTTACACTGTTACAAAGGTTTTATCCCTATGGGACAAATTAATTTACAATGCACAATCAATTAACAATCTGGTTCATATACTGCTCAGCATACTGCGGACTGCCGACTGTAAACTGCCGACTGTAAACTGCGGACTGTAAACTACCTGCTAAAATACTGCATAATTCGTAATTAATAACTCTAGGTACTAAATCTGTGTTCCGCACCTACGGTGTTTAATTCCCTGTTTTGTTACACTGTTACAAAGGTTTTATCCCTACGGGACAATTAATTTACAATCTAGTTTATATAGTGCTCAGCATACTGCGGACTGCCGACTGCCGACTGTCGACTGTCGACTGCGGACTGTAAACTACCTGCTAAAATACTGCATAATTCGTAATTAATAACTCTAGGTACTAAATCTGTGTTCCGCACCTACAGTGTTCAATTTCCTGTTTTGTTACATTGTTACAAAGGTTTTATCCCTACGGGACAATTAATTTACAATCTGGTTCATATAGTGCTCAGCATACTACCGACTGCGGACTGCCGACTGCGGACTGTAAACTGCGGACTGTAAACTACCTGCTAAAATACTGCATAATTCGTAATTAATAACTCTAGGTACTAAATCTGTGTTCCGCACCTACGGTGTTTAATTCCCTGTTTTGTTACACTGTTACAAAGGTTTTATCCCTACGGGACAAATTAATTTACAATCTGGTTCGTATAGTGCTCAGCATACTGCCGACTGTGGACTGCCGACTGCGGACTGTAAACTACCTGCTAAAATGCTGCATAATTCGTAATTAATAACTCTAGGTACTTAATCTGCGTTCCGCACCTACGGTGTTTAATTCCCTGTTTTGTTACACTGTTACAAAGGTTTTATCCCTACGGGACAAATTAATTTACAATCTGGTTCATATAGTGCTCAGAATACTGCCGACTGCGGACTGCCGACTGTCGACTGCGGACTGCCGACTGTAAACTGCGGACTGTAAACTACCTGCTAAAATGCTGCATAATTCATAATTGGTAATTAACAACTCTAGGCACTTTATATATTTTTGAATTTATATTCAAGTTTCTCAAAAAATAAATTTTTGCCATATTCTTATTTTTTGTAAGTTTGTGGCAGAAATTTTGCCTGTTATTGAGTAAACTTTTTTGAATGAAATCGGTCTCACTTTACCTTCTTTCCTTTATTTTATTGGTTTTTTCGACCCAAATTACCATAGCACAAACAACCGTAAAAGTCTCTACCAAAAAAGTCTCAATTGACGGTAAATTGTACTACTTGCATAAAATAAAAAAAGGACAAACACTGTATGCCATAGCCAAGGCATACGATGTGCCTGTAAATGATATTGCTTTTGAAAATCCCGGTATATTTGACGGACTGAAAGTAGGGCAGGAGTTAAAAATTCCGGTCAAAGAAATTGACGAAGGAAAATACATTAAACATCTGGTAGTTAAAGG